>NZ_JAAGPL010000015.1:0-113856 GCF_017104785.1 Burkholderia sp. Ac-20353
CGGGCACCGTCCTGCTCGTCGCGCGCGACGAGCAGGACGGTGCCCGCATGGCGGCCCAGCACGACGGCGTCGGTTACCGCGAGGATCGGCGCGGAATCGATCACGACGGCGTCATAGCGTGCCGACAGCGGGTCGAGCACCGCGGCGATGCGCGCATCGACCAGCAGCTCGGCGGGATTCGGCGGCAGCGCGCCGGTCGCGATGAAGTCGAGATTCGGGACGACGGTCGCGTGGATCGCCTCGTCCGGCGACGCCGCGCCCGCCACCAGTTCCGCGAAGCCGCGCTCGCGCATCACGCCGAAATAGTCATGCAGATGACCCTTGCGCAGATCGCCGTCGACGAGCAGCACCCGCATGCCGTTCGCGGCGAGCAACGCCGCGAAGTTCGCGGACACGAACGACTTGCCCGCGCCCGGCACGGGCCCGCTCAGCAGCAGCACGTTGTTGCGCGCGCCCTGCATCGCGAAGTGCAGCGCCGTGCGGAGGCTGCGCAGGCTTTCGACCGCCGGTTCATGCGGATGACGCGCGCTCAGCAGGTGCGGCCCCCGCGCACGCGCGGCCATCTGCCGGACCATCTCCCGCTGCCCCGGGGAATCCGGAATCGTCGCGTAGACGCTCAGGCCGAGGTGCTGCTCGATTTCGTCGGCGCTGCCGACGCCGCCGAACAGGAAGTCGCGCGCGAACGCGAGCGCGGTGCCGAGCAGCAGGCCGAGCAGTGCGGCCGCGCCGATCACGGCCGGCCGGTTCGGGCGCACCGGATCCTCCGGAACGATCGGTGCGTCGACGAGACGCACGCTGCCGGTCTTGCCCGCCTTGACGAGTTCGAGCTGCTGCGCATTCGCGAGCAGCGCGGTATAGAGGTCGGTGTCGACCTTCACGTCGAGCATCAGCCGCACCGCATCCTGCTGGAGGTCGGGCAGGCGCTTGACGTCGCGCTCGAACGCCTGCTGCTGGCGCTCGAGCGTCGCGATCTGCGCGCCGAGCGCGGCCATGTCGGGGTGACCGGGCGCGAAGCGCGCCGCCATCTCGTCGCGTTTCTGCCGGAGTTCCAGCAGGCGTGTTTTCGCGTCGGCGGTCTGCTGCAGGATCAGCTTCGATTCTTCCGTCAGGTCGACCGTGCCGTTCGCGTTGCGCATGTCGGTGTAGCGCTGTTCGGCGTCCTGCAGCTGCTTCTTCAGCACCGGCAGCTGCTTGGTGAGGAATGCGAGCGACTGCGCCGCATCGGCGGACTTGCGCTCGATGTTCTGGCGGATGTAGTGGTTCGCGATCTCGCGCAACTCGGCCTGCACGCGCTGCGGATCGGGGCCGCGCAGCGTCGCGACGATCACGCCGGACTGCTTGACCTTCTCCTGCACGTCGAGCGCGCGGCGCAGCGTGTCGATCGTCTCCGCGCGGGAATGGCGCACGAGCGTGAAGCGCGTGCCCGGGTGCGCATCGATCCGCGTGACGTCGATGTCGATCGGGCCGTATGCCGTTTCAAATCGCTCCGCGCGGCCGACGTGCCCGGTGACGGACGCGGGCAGGTCGGAGCCCGACAGCCGGTAGCGGCCGCCGTCGAGCAGCGTCAGGTCGAAGCGGTCGCCTTCGAGCGGCCTCGGCACGTCGAAGCGCGCGAGTTCGGCGCGCTCGTCGCCCCACGCATAGCCGCCGATGCCGAGCACGCCCGGGCGGGTGATGCCGGTGTTGAAACGCGAAATGAAATCGCCGACAACCGGAAAGCGCTGCGGCTGCACGACGATGTAGCTGCGCAGCGTGTCGACCGCGCGCGTGACGACGAGCCGCGACGCGAGGATCTGCGCTTCGGCGGCCGCGGTCGACTTCACGTCGAACAGCGACGACACGTCGCCGAGCAGGCTTTTCGCGGCGGACGCGTCGCCGCTGTCCTCGACCTGCACCAGGATGTCGGCCTGATACAGCGGATGGCTGAGGAACGCGTACAGCGTGCCGGCGCCGACGCACGCGGCGGTAACGAGCGCGATCAGCCAGCGATGGGAGACGAGCGTGTCGACCGCCGCGGCGAGACTGATCTCGTCGGGGCGCTCGCGGTCGCGTTGAGGGGGTTGGATTGATGTCATCGGCTCAGTCCGGAAGAGGGGCGTGAAGGGGAAGGCGGCAGCGGGTCGCGTTGTGGCGATGCGGCAGGCGTCTGCGCGCCGGCCGGCTTGATGCGCACGCACCAGCAGTCGATCGCGTGCTCGATGAGCGCGAGGCTGTGCTCGAACGCGGCGCGTACGCCGAGGTATGGATCCGGCACGTCGAAGCCGGTGTGCGTACCGTTCGGCGCGGGGCAAGCGTCGCCAAGCCGGAAGACCCGGCCGCACAACGCCGGATCGCGGCGCTCGAGATACCGCTTCTGCTCGCGATCCATCGTGAGGATCAGGTCGGCGCGCGTGCACAGCCACGCAGGAAGCTGACGCGCGCGATGCGCGCTGATGTCGAGGCCGCGCTCGCGCATCAGCGCGACCGCGTGCGGATCGGCCGGATGTCCGTCGAGCGCGCCGATCCCGGCCGACTGCAAGTCGACACCCGGCAGGCGGGCGCGAAGCAGTGCTTCCGCCATCGGGCTGCGGCAGACGTTGCCGACGCACACGACGAGCAGCGTGGCCACCGCGATCATTTGACGGCGAGCGCCGCGGCGGCGCTGGTGTTGACGCCCGGCAGCAGCAGGCTCAGCACGCGGCTGAAGCGCACGAGGCCGTTGCCGTCGACGTACACGATGTCCTTCGGCTGCAGCTCGAACTCGTTGGCGAGCACCATCGACACCGGCGAGCGCGCGTCGAGATGGAACACCTGCGGCGTGTCCGTCTGCGAGCCGCGAATCACGAACATCTGGGCGGCGTCGGCGGTATTCGCGTTCACGCTGCCGGCCTGCGACAGCGCGTCGGACAGCGTCAGCCTGCCGTCGCGCAGCGGCAGCGCGAGCGACGGCTTGTTGACTTCGCCCATCACGTACACGCCGTAATCGTTGCGGGCCGGCACATGCAGCAGATCGCCGGCCGCAAGCACGATGTCCGCGGGGTTTCGGCCATGGCGCAGCAGCTGCGTCAGGTCGAGCGGATGGGACACGCCGCCGCGCACGAGCGTCAGGCGGCTCTGGTCCGCGGACGGATTCATGCCGCCGGCGCGGCCGAGCGCTTCGTAGAGCGTCATCGGCACATCGTTCACGGGCTGGCCGCCCGGCGTGTGCACTTCGCCGTCGATATAGACCTGCTTGGAACGGAACGACGCGACGCGCAGCGTGACTTGCGGATCGCGATAGACGTGCGCGAGCGCGGCGGCGACGCGTGCCTGCGCGGCGTCGGTGGTCAGGCCCGCGACCGGCACGGCGCCCGCGAACGGAAATGACACACGGCCTTTCTGGTCGACGACGAAGCCCGCAACGGGATCGGCGGCGCGCGGTGTGTTCGGCGGCGCGGCGCCTTGCGCTGCCGCGAGTTCGGGGTGGTCCCAGACGGTGATCTGCAACACGTCGCCGGCGCCGATCCGGTACGCGGCGGGCCGCGCGGCAAGCAGGCTTGCCTGCGCGGCCTGCTGCTCGTCGGCCTGTGCCTTCAGCGTGCGGACCAGCGCTGCGTCGATCGTCTCGATCCGGTAGCGCGGTGGTTCGCCGTCCGGTTGCGCACCTGCCGCGGACGGCGGCTGCGGATCGCTCATCCGCATGCCGGGGGCGATCGCGCACGCGGAAAGCGTGACGCTGAGCGCGGCCGTCAGCAGCAGGCGGGCGCCAACGGGGCGCGTGTTTCCGATCCGCTCGGTTACGGCGGTTTTCATATGTAGTCCTCTATGTGATCCGGCTTCGCGTAGCGTGACACCGCTGGCGCGTCAGTACGCGTTGCTGTTGGTCCAGCCGTGCGTGACGGTGGCCACGACGATGCGCATGTCGAGTGCGAACGACCAGTTGCGCAGGTAATAGAGATCCGCTTCGACGCGGCGCCGCATCTTCTCGACGCGATCGGTTTCGCCGCGCAGCCCGTTGATCTGCGCCCAGCCGGTGATGCCGGGTTTCACGCGGTAGCGGTGGATGTAGCCGTCTACGATCGGCTGGTACAGGTCGTCGTGTTCGATCGCGTGCGGACGCGGCCCGACCACGGACATCTCGCCGCGCAGCACGTTGATGAACTGTGGCAGCTCGTCGAGGCTCGTGCGGCGCAGGAACGCGCCGATGCGCGTCACGCGCGGGTCGTCCCGCGTCGCTTGGCGCACCGCGCCGTCGGCGTCCGCATGCAGCCGCATGGTCCTGAACTTGTAGATCGTGAACACCTTGCCGTCCGCGCCCTTGCGACGCTGGCGAAACAGCACCGGCCCCGGCGACGAAAGCCGGATCGTGACGGCGATCGCGAGCAGCAGCGGCGCGGTTCCGATGAGCGCGGCCGCCGCGAACGCGCGGTCGAACAGCGCTTTCTGCACTCGTGCGCGCGACGACAGCGGCGACGCGACCAGATTGATCGCCGGGGTGCCGACGAGATCGATCATCTCGCCGTCGAACATCGCGAGCGTGCTGATGTCCGGCATGAAGCGGATATTCACGAGATCGTGGCTGAACGCGTCGCGTACGGCGACGACGGCGCGCGTGTCGGCGATCGGCAGCGCGACCCACACTTCCGGAATCGCGTGTGCGCGCACGTGCGACGCGAACGCGCCGAGTTCATCGAAGCGCGGGAGGCCGCGGTGATCGTCGGGCGCACCCGGATTCGACATGTCGAGCACGGTGACCGCACGAAAGCCGGGAGACGGCGACCGGGCGATCCGGTCGAGAACGGCGTCGACGTGCGTGCCCATGCCGACGATCGCGACCGGGCAGTCGCGCTCGCTTGCGTTGCCGAGGCGGTCGAATATCGTGCCCGCGACGAGCCGCGACACGATGAGGGCGGCGCTGCTCGCCAACGCCCAGCACAGATGCCAGTCCGTCGGAACGGACAGCGTGTGATACGGCGCGAGCATCACGAGCGCCGCGCAGGCCTGCGCGACGATCCACGCAATGCACGTGCGGCCGGCGACGGAATATTTCGAGCGGTCGCGCGTTGTGCGATAGACGCCGAAGGTCGGAAACAGCACCATCGCGAACGTTGCCGCCGACGCGACGAGTGCCACCTCGGCGGATGGATGGTCGCCGCCGTGCGGCAGAACCATGGTCGTGACCAGCGCGCTGAAAGCAATCAGTGTGACGTCCGACATACGCGCAAGCAGCCCTGCGGCTGCTGACGGCGTGCGCGCGCGCCGGTCAAAGAGTGCCGTATGCATATACCCATTTCCATGCTGTTTTAAATGACGTTGCGTTCTTCGCTTCGCACGACGCACGACGAACCGCACACCGATGAACACGGTGCGCCGCTGCCGATTCCGATTTCGTGGAATGTCAGACGAATGGATGGAACGCGCTCTGCCTGATCGGGAGATCGTTTGCGCCGCGCGTGCAACTTTTAAATACGGAAAGATGCGTGTGGAGGTGGAGATGCGATGCGGCGATCAACGAAACCCACATCGATTTTCGGGAAATGGAGCGGTGATTTAAATCGGACAAGTACGAAGTTTCGGATGAACTCTTTGAGGCTTGTACGAAATTTTTAAACTTCGTTGAGACGCGCGTCATGATCGAACAGGAGGGGGCGATCAAACGGGAAGGTGACGATCGAATAACAGGACAAGGCTCGCGGCATGCGAGCCTTGTCGAGCCGAAACGGGCATGCCGCAACCGCGCATCACCCGTCGCGAAAGATGAAGCTGTACGCGCTCAACGCGGGCGCGCCACCCAGGTGCGCATACAGCACCTTCGAGCCGGGCTCGAATTCGCCGCGCCGCACCTTGTCGATCATCCCGTGCATCGACTTGCCTTCGTAGACGGGGTCGGTCAGCACGCCTTCGAGCCGCGCGCACAGCCGGATCGCTTCGAGCGTGCCTTCGTTCGGCAGTCCGTATTCGGGGCCGCCGTAGCGCGTATCGAGGATCACGTCCTGCTCGGTGATCGCGCGCCCGAGTTCCACGAGCTCCGCGGTATGGCGTGCGATCCGCGTGATCTGTTCATGCGTCTTCCCGGGCTTCGCGGACGCATCGATGCCGATCACACGATCCGCGCGCCCGTCGGCCGCGAAGCCGACGACCATCCCCGCCTGCGTGCTGCCCGTTACCGAACACACGACGATGTAGTCGAATTTGAAACCGAGCTGCGCTTCCTGTGCGCGCACTTCGTCGGCGAAGCCGACGAAGCCAAGCCCGCCGAGCGGATGTTCCGAGCAGCCGGCCGGAATCGGATAAGGCTTGCCGCCCGCCTGCCGCACGCTTTCGAGCGCGTCCTCCCAGCTGCGGCGGATGCCGATGTCGAAGCCGTCCGGCACGAGCCGAACGTCCGCGCCCATGATGCGCGACAGTTCGATGTTGCCGACGCGGTCGTAGACGGCGTCGTAGTAGTTCACCCAGTTCTCCTGAACGAGCACGCACTTCATGCCGAGATGCGCGGCGACGGCCGCGACCTGGCGCGTCTGGTTCGACTGGATGCCGCCGATGGACACCAGCGTGTCGGCGCCCTGCGCGAGCGCGTCGGGAATCAGGTATTCGAGCTTGCGCGTCTTGTTGCCGCCGAACGCGAGGCCGCTGTTGCAGTCCTCGCGCTTCGCGTACAGCTCGACCTTGCCGCCGAGATGCGCACTCAGGCGCTTGAGCGGCTGGATCGGCGTCGGGCCGAAGGTCAGCGGATAGCGGGGGAAGCGTTGCAGGTTCATCGATTGTCTCCGGAAAGGGCTGCGTAGACGTGAAAGCGTGACGGGATCGCGTCGGCCGACACCGGGCGCCGGGCCGTGACGCGATGAAAAAATGATAGGCACGCACGCTCGAAATGAGCTTGCGAAATAAATCCGGCCGTCCTACGTTTATGACGAAATCATCGACGAGCAAGCAACCGGTGTTCGCCGAAAAGGAGACAGACGCAATGAAATTAGGCAAGCGATCGGCATCCGCGCCGGATGCCGCGCCGGTGCTGGATCGCATCGATCGCGCGATCCTGCGGCAATTGCAGCAGGACGCGTCGATCTCGAACGTCGCGCTCGCCGCGAAGGTGAAGCTGAGCGCGCCCGCGTGCCTGCGCCGCGTCGAGCGGCTCAAGGAGATGGGGCTGATTCGCGGGATCGTCGCGCTGCTCGAGCCGAAGGCGCTCGGCGCGGGGATGCTGGTCGTGATCGGCTTCGTGCTCGACCGCTCGACGCCGGAAGCGTTCGCCGCGTTCGAGAAGGCCGCGCAGAAGGTGTCCGGCTGCGTCGAATGCCACGTCGTGACCGGCGAGTTCGATTACTTCATGCTGGTGCGCACGCGCGACAGCGAGAGCTTCAACCGGCTGCATGCGGAGCAGTTGCTGTATCTGCCCGGCGTGCGGCAGGTGCGCAGTTTCATGGTGCTGAAGGAGATCCTGTCGACGCATGCGTTGCCGGTGTAGCGAGGGCTGGCAGCCGATTGCCGGTGGGAGACGACACGCGAACGGCACGCCGCAGGCGGAACTGCTTGCGCGGCGCACGGCATGCGAACCGTCGAACTGGAATTCGGTCTCGGCCGGTAATTCACGCGGAATGCTTGACGCTGTCGAACGTAGCTGGATGATGCGTGTGACTCAGGGTTTCGGCGCGGAGTCGGGTGCACTGCATGCCGATAGCGCCGTCATCGCACTTCCACTCACACCGGGCGAGGCAACGGATGAACACCGTTCAGGCATTGATTTTCGACGTACAGGGCACGGCCACCGATTTCCGCACGACGGTCGGCGCGGCGGCCCGCGAGATCGCGGGCGATCGCGCGCCCGATACAGACTGGGGACGTTTCGTCGACGACTGGCGCGGTCGCTATCGCCCCGCGCTCGACGCGATCCTGTCCGGCGCGCAGCCTTGGTCGTCCGTCGACCGGATCTATCGGCACGCGCTCGATCAGGTGATCGATGCGTACGGCCTGAGCTTCCTGACCAGCGACGAACGCGAGCACCTCAACTTCGCGTGGCAGACGATCGAGCCCTGGCCAGATACGGTCGACGGCCTGTCGCGGCTCAAGCGCAGGTTCAAGCTCGCGACGCTGTCGAACGCGGACGTGAGCGCCGTCGTCAACATCTCGAAGCGCGGCGGATTGCCGTGGGACGCGATCTTCGCGGCGGAGATGGCCGGCACGTTCAAGCCCGATCCGCGCACGTACCGGATGGCGCTGCGCTATCTGGGCGTGGACGCCGGCGACGCGATGATGGTCGCGTGCCACAAGTACGACCTTCACGCTGCGCGCACGCTCGGCATGAAGACCGCGTTCGTCGCGCGGCCGCTGGAATTCGGCCCCGGAGGCGCAGTCGATACGGCGTTCGAGGACGCCTTCGACATCAATGCGCATGACCTGATCGATCTCGCCGCGCAGCTCGGTTGCTGAGCGGTCGCGGCGGCGGCGCGAATCCCCATCCCATATGAACCGACCTGCGCCCGCAAAGGCCGACGCGAACGGCATCCGGCAAGCACCAGCCGCGTGATCATCGTTGATACGTTTCCGAATGGCCCCCGCGGACGGCCTTTGCCTCCTCTGCGGAAAGAATCCGGCCCGATCTCCTTGTCCGATATGCGTCAGCGATCGAGATCGAATATCCGGTCAGGCCGGATGGCCCGCGGGCGGCGATTGACGATGCCAGAAGTGAAACGTTTTGCGTTCGTCATTCCGTCATTCGAAAAATCGAGCAGGTGTCTGAATCCAAAAGGGTTTTCCCCGATATTTAGGGGAAACCCCGGTGTCGTGCCGGGCGGTGCGTTTCAAAACTGAATCAAAAAACGCGCGCCGCAATCGGCCGGGTCGGATCGTTTTGCGCGAAAAAACGATATTTCTCTTTGCATTCAGTCGCTTGCAGCCTTGGCATCGCCGATGCGTGACGGGTGACGGATTGGCTCAGTCGGCCAAGCCGTCCCTTGTTAACGCAGGAGGATTTCATGCGCAAAACTTTATTGGCGTCTGCTGCAGTCCTCGCCCTAGGATTCAGCGGCTACGCAGCGGCGAACCCATGTGCTGATGGCAGCAGGACATGCGATCAGTCATCCCGTAGCGGATCGAATAGCATTTCAAACTCAGTCAGCTCGACGCAAACCAGTGCAAGCGGGTCGAACGCGAACGAGATCTCGGCGCCTGTCTCCCAGGATGCTTACAACAACACGAAAGTCGTCGCGCTCAGCAGGCTCAGCGGAACCGTGAGCGGCGTCAGCGTCTGGAACATCGGCAACCAGGCAGGCAACTCGGGTAGCGCTGCTGGCGGAAGCGGTGGCAGCGGCGGCAGCGGGGTAGGCCTTGGCGGCACTGGCGGAAAAGGTGGTAAAGGCGCGGTCGGCGCCGTTGGCGGCGCTGGCGGCGCTGGCGGCAGCGGCGGCAAATCGACAAACGGTAGCGCCACGGCGGGCAACGCCAGTAATGGCAACGCGACGGCTGGCAACGGGACTGGCGGCGCGGGTGGCGCTGGCGGCGCGCCGAGTGCCAACGGCGGACAAGGCGGTAATGGCAACGCCGCCGGCGGCTATGGTTCCGGCCAGGGTGGCGGCGCGGTCGCAGCTTCGGTCGGTGTGGGCGGCGACGGCAAGGGCACTGGCAAGGGCTGGGGCACCGGCTCGGGCAGCAGCAGTGCTGGCGGGGTCGGCGTAACGACTAACGGTGACGGAGCCGTGTCGGCATCGAGCGGCGCAGGCACCGGCACGGGTACGGGCACCGGCACCGGCGGGGGAAGCGGCACCGGCGGCCAAGGGTCGTCTGGTACGGCTTCAGCGTCCGGTGGTAACGGCTCGGGCACGGGCGGTACGGCTGGCTCGGCGGGTGGTATGGGCGGCACCGCGGCGGCCGTCGCGGGCAACGGCGGCGGCGGCGGCACGGGCACGGGCGGCGGTGCAGCGACCTCCCCTGCTTCGACGTCGGCCAGCAACGGCAGCTCGACGGCAGGCAACGGCGCGGTTGGCGCGGCAGGCGGCTCGGGCGGCTCGGGCGGCTCGGGCGGCACCGGTGGCGTCGGGGGCAGCGGTGTTGGTATCGGCGCAGCTGGCGGTGCGGGCGGCGGTGGCGGATCCAACTCGGTCAACGCGGGTACGTTCGACATGGCCAACACGATGACAAGCGTCGGCGCGGCCGCAGCGGGCATCATGATCGCCAACCAGAACAGCGGTATGGCGTCGCTCGTGCAGCAGGCGGTCACCGTGCAGTCGCAACTGACCGTCGGGCACTAGAGCAGCCGGTCGGCAAAGGTCGATCGTTCGATCGCCGGACGGACAGGCACATCGGCGACGGCGAGCTGGCCGAAAGGCCGCCTTGCCGTCGCCGGCGGATTGCCGCCCTATCTCCGTATGCCGACGATCACGCAGATTCCGCTCCCTGCGCGTCGGGTTCGTGCAAGCCGCCGCGGGGTCCAAGGAGACAACCATGCGAACGCGTAACGCATTGTCGCTGGTGTTATTGCCTGCTGTGCTGTTGACGGGCCTGGCCGCTCAGGCAGCGCCTGACGAGCCTCGATCGATTGACTCGGATGCCGCCGTCACGGCTGCATCGAATGCCAACCCTCCCGCACCGGCTGCGCCCGCGGACGGCGCCGCACCCGCTACGGCTGCGGTCGTCGCTCGGCCTGCCGCAGGCGCCGCGACCGGACGCGAAGACAGCTTCGGCGTCGCGATGACGCCCGACCAGCTCGACGCGCACCGCGGCGGCGATGCGCTGATCGGCCAGAACTTTCTGAACGGCACGGTTTCCGACAACGTCGCGAACCGGGTGTCGACGGGCTCGAATTCGATTGCCGACGGCTCGTTCGCCAATTCGAGCGGCCTGCCGACGGTCATCCAGAATACCGGCGCCAATGTGCTGATTCAGAACGCGACGGTACTCAACGTGCACTTCGGGAACTGAGCGATGCGACACCTCGCTGCGGTGTGGATGGCGGCACTCGCGTGCGCGCTGGGCGGCCCGGCCGCGCAGGCGGACGAGATGACCGTCGTCGATCCGGCAGGCGCCGGTTACGCGATGCATGTCACGAGTCTCAAGGAGGCGCGTTTCAAGCGCACCGTGAAGCAGCAGTACGACTTCAGCTGCGGGTCGGCCGCCGTCGCGACGCTGCTGACTTATCAGTATGACTATCCGATGACCGAGCAGATGGCCTTCGCGCAGATGTGGGAGAACGGCAACCAGGAGAAGATCCGCCACGAGGGCTTCTCGTTGCTCGACATCCGGCGATTTCTCGAAGCGCGCGGCTTTGTCGCGGACGGCTACGAACTGCCGCTGCAGACGCTTGCGAAGACGCATACGCCGGCGATCGTGCTGATCACCGAGCATGGCTATCACCATTTTGTCGTCGTGAAGGGGCTGCGCAACGGGCGTGTGCTGGTCGGCGATCCGGCCAACGGCACGCGGCCGATGTCGCAGGCAAGTTTCGAGCAGAAATGGGAAGACCATGTGATCTTCGTGATCCACAACAAGCCGCAGCTCGCGGTGTTCAACGATCCGCGCGACTGGCGCGTCGCGCCGAGCGCGCCGCTTTACACCGGGATCAACCGCGATGGCCTTTACAACGTCGTGATTCCGAAGCACGGCCCGAGCGACTTCTGAGGTCAGCCATGAGATCAGCAACCGCAAAGATAGCCGGCATCGCCGCGATTGCATGCGGCGCAATGGCGTCCGCGGGCGCGGTGGCGATGCAGGACGGATCGCCGGCCGCGAGCGTCGAACCTGCGGTGCAGGCGAGCGATGCCGTGTCGGCCTGCGACACGCAGGCCGGCGCCGACGTCGCACAGGACGACCGGAACTGGCAGCCGGCAGGCGGCGCGCTCGCGCTCAGCGACGCGCGCCTCGACGCGATGCGCGGCGGCTTCGACCTGCCGGGCGGCTTGAAGGTGTCGTTCGGCGTGTCGCGCGTCGCGTTCGTGAACGGCAATCTGGTTACGTCGACCAGCTTCAACATTCCGGACGTCAGTCAGATCACCGCGCAACAGGCGCAGGCGCTGGCGGCCGCGAACGCGGGCGCGCTGATCCAGGTCGGCCCCGGCAACGCTGCGCAGCCCGGCGTGCTGCCGGCGCTGACCGGCGCGGTGATCCAGAACACGCTGAACAACCAGCATATCCAGACGCTGACGACGATCAACACGACCGTCAACACGCTGCCGATGTTCAAGAACCTGAACATCATGTCGACGCTCAACAACGCGCTGCTCGGCGTGCTGCCGGGCCGGTGAGCGGGCAGGTCGCGGGCATTGGCGCGCGCCGGGGGCAACGCCCGGCGCCCGGAACGCGCTCAGAACGCGATCGGCATGCGCAGCGTCATCACGACGTCCGGCGTGTCGCGCGTGAGCCCCGCGCCGATCGACAGGTTCAGCGTGGTCTTCGGCGACAGCCGGTACGAGTAGCCGACGAGCAGCGTGCCGAGGATCACGCGCACGGAACCGGGCACCGTCTCGCCGTTCTGTTGCGTCGGCAGCACGATGCTCTGGTCGTAGCCGAGGCTGACCGAGGCCTTCTCGTTCAGCGCGAGGCCCATGCCGATGTTGAAGCCCCAGATGTCGCCGGGCTGCACGCTGCCGATGAAATCCTTCTGTCCATTGCGGATCGTCAGGCTCAGGTTGTCGCGGCCGAAGCTGTGCAGGTAGCTGACGTTGCCGAAGAACACCACCGGGTCGGACGGGAACAGCCACGTGAGGCCCGGCTGGATCGCATAGAAGCCGGAGCCGGTCGGCTGCTCGAGCGGCAGGCCCGTGCCGGTGGCATTGCCGACGCAGCGCGTGACGCAATCGGTGACGACGTCGAACGGGCTCTTGCCGGTGGCCGTCTTGAAGCGGAGCCAGCCGATGTAGTAGAACTTGTCGGGGCCGCCGGTGTTGAACTGGTAGCGCAGCGTCATCTCGACGTCGCCGATGTTGTGGCCGTGGCTGTTGAACGCATTGTCCTGCGCGGTACCCGTGAAGATCTCGCGGCTGACCGTGTCGGTCGTCGAGTACACGTACGGCACGCGGACTTCGAATTCCATCCGGTTGGTGATCCCGTAGCGCGCCGCGACCGCAGCCGTCAGTACGGTCGTCTTGACTTCCCGCACGTCGATCAGGCCAATTAGCAGCGCGGGGATGATCGTATAGCCGACGAGCGCGACGCGGTCCGACGACGAATAGCTGAACTGGAACGACGGCTCGATCACGAACTTGTGTTTCGGCGTCAGTACGCCGGGCTGATCGAAGATCGGCGCGACGGGCGGCGGCGCGGTTTCCGGCACGGGCGCCTGGCCGACCGGCTGCGCGGGAGACGGGGCGGCCGCGGAGGCGGGTTGTGCCGTGCTGCCGGTCGCGCCACCTGCCGCTCCGGCGGCCGGTGCTTCGGTGGCGGGTGCTCCGGTGCTTGCGGCTCCGGGCTCGGCGGCGGTATCGGCCTGCTGCACGGTGCCGCCGGCATCGCCGGTGCCGGCGCCGCGCTTGTTCGCGAGTTCGCGCGAGTCCAGCGCCCGGCTCAGGCGGGCGAGATTCGTTTCTTCTTCGGCGAGCCTGCGCTTGAGCGCATCGAGTTCCTTCAGGTGGTGGTCGACTTCCTGGCGCAGCGCGGAGATGTTCTCCTGCGTCGACTGGGCATCCAGCGACTGCGCCTGTGCTTCGGCTTGAAACAGCAGCACGGTTGCGTAGGTGATGGCACGGATGTGGCGAAAAGGCATGCGCTTCACGGTGCGTCTCCAAGATCAGGCTTGCAGATCCACCCCCGATGCACTCCGACAGCAGGCTCGCGCGCGTCGCACGCGGGCCGATGTCTGTCGCGCGGCATCGATGCGCGCCCGGCGGCGCGCAATGATCCACCGGCTGCGAGGCCGCGCGCCGACACTGGATTGTCATGTCCGCAACGTCACCACAACGACTCAATCGCGCCTGCCGAACAACACGCTGCAGATTTCACGAGGCTAGTTCAGGCGGGCTTCCAAAGCCAACCAGACAAACCCTTGCCTGCGTATGGCGCGCGATACGGGATGTGCTGATTCGCGGGGGCTTTCGGGAAAACTGGATGCACGTTTCGCGCCTGTGGCGCGTAGTGTTTTCAGGTGTCCGTGCCCGTCGCCCCCGCATAGGCGGATTTCAGCGCGGCGACGTCGAACTTCGTCATTTGCATCATCGTGTTGGCGACGCGCCCGGCCTTGACCGGGTCGGGGTCGGCCATCATCGCGATGAGATCGTCCGGCACGATCTGCCATGACACGCCGAAGCGGTCCCGCAGCCAGCCGCAGCTGTCGGTCGAACCACCGCCTTCGAGCAGCGCGCTCCAGTAGCGGTCGAGTTCCGCCTGATCGCGACAGTTGACCATCAGCGAGATCGCGTGATTGAACGACTCGGCCCGTTCGGCGCTCATCGCGATGAACGGCTGCCCGAAGAGCACGAACTCGACGACCTTGGTCGAACCGGCGCTCGGCACCGGCGTGACGCGAATCACGCGCGAGTCGGGGAAGATGCCCGCATAAAAAGTTGCGGCCTCCTCGGCTTGCGTGGCGTACCAGAGAAACGGCGTGATCTTCTGAATCGACATGGCAAATCTCCTGTCAGGGTTGGCCAGATGCCGCGACGAACTGCATGCCGCGATGGATACGACGGAGAGAGGCCACCAAAATTAACACGTCAGGCAGAGATATTTCATGCTTTTTATCCGCTTCGGCCGTGCGGATACGACACCGGTAGACTTGCTGTTCAAGTCATAGATAAGGTATCCGAAATGTATCCGCGTGCGCAATGGCGGGTTGTGGTGGGCGATGACCGCGTCGCTTCCTGCCACCGAAGTCCGTCACACGACTGGTATGAACCGCGCGCCGGGAACTGCAGTCACGACACGTTTTGCCGGTGCCGTGGGACTTGCTGCGATTGCGCGCCAGGCCGGCCGACGCACTGACCGCCAGCGACCCCTCACGCCGTTATCGTCATACTAATGAATGTGTATTTTCACGTTTTCACTAACTTGAAAATAAAAATTCAGAGACCCATACTTCGGGCATCCCGTCACCCGAACGTCCCATTCATCCCTGTGAGCGACACCGAACTGCCCGGCGCGATCGAGCGCATTCACTACGCATCCGCCACGGCCTCCGACGCGTTGAAACCCGTCGCGCGATGGCTGGCGTCCCATTCGCTCGACGCCGCGACGCTCACGATCGAGGAAGTCGCCGACGCGTGCGGCGGCTCCGTCGCCAGCGTCAACCGGTTCGCGAAGCACGCGGGGTATCGCGGGTTTTCGGAGCTGAAGGCGGACCTCGCGGCCGTCGTGCGCCAGGCGCTGCAACCGGTGGAGAAACTGGAACTGGAAGCGTCGTCGGCGCAGGAGGGGATCGGCGCATGGCTGGCGGATCACCAGCGCAACCTCGCGGCGATGGATTCGCCGCTGCAAAGGGAGCGCCTGGCCCACGCGGCGGCGCGCATCGTCGAGAGCAACGCCGTGTATTGCCTCGGGCTGGGCCTGAGCACCTATTTGACGGGATTGTTGGCGGACACGCTGATGCCGTATCACCGGCAGGTCGTATGGGCCGCCGCGGGAGGCGGCAGCGAGCAGGCGGCGCGACACATGACGCGCATCGACTCGGGCGACACGCTGATCGCGATCTCGCTGCCGCGCTATTCACGCGACACGGTCGAACTGGCACGTTATGCGCGCGAACGCGGCGCGTTCGTTGCCGCACTGACCGACGATCCCACCGCGCCGCTCGCCGCGGCTGCCGACTGTGTGTTGCTGGCGCCCGCCGAGCATCGCGTGCTGTCGTCGAGTTCGGTGGGCATGGTGGCGCTCATCGAAACGCTGGCGTCGGAAGTGCTGAAAGCGACACCGCAGTCGAAAGCCATCGCGGCCAGCTTGTCGCAAACGGTGCTGCCGTATCTCGTGTTCGACGCCGCGCCGTCGATGACGGCGAAAACCCGGGCCGACACCAAGGCCGACACCCAACCCGACGGCAAGGCCGCCGGTCGCAAGCGTGGCGATGGACCGCCGGGTGCGCCCGGCAAAGTTCGCAAACCGTCATGACCTCGTGAACGTCGCTTGTAGTTGTGTCAGCAGTTGCATCTGTTTCAGCAGTTCGAGAAGTCGAGGAGACTCAAATGAACACCACCTCCGATAGCGTTGCCGAGTCACCGGTCCAGCAATTGAGGGATACGTCTGGCCTGGCAGGGCATCCGCGCGGTCTCACCACGCTGTTCTTCACCGAGATGTGGGAGCGGTTCAGCTTCTACGGCATGCGGGCCATCCTTGTGCTGTACATGGTCGCGGCGCCAGGGCTCGGCGGCCTCGGTTACGACACGCCGCACGCGACGGCGATCTACGGCACGTATTCGATGGCCGCGTTCCTGCTGTCGCTGCCTGGCGGCATCATCGCCGACCAGTGGCTCGGCACGCGGCGCTCGGTTCTGATCGGCGGCATCATCATCGCGTGCGGCCACTTCACGATGGCGATCCCCGCCGTCCCGACGTTCTTCGCCGGGCTCGTGCTCGTCGCATGCGGAACGGGCCTGCTCAAGCCAAACGTGAGCGCGCTCGTGGGCGGCCTCTATTCGCAAGACGATGACCGCCGCGACAGCGGTTTCTCGATCTTCTACATGGGCATCAACATCGGCGCATTCCTCGCGCCGCTCGTCTGCGGTTTTCTCGCGGAAGCCGAGCCTTTCAAGAACATGCTGCGCTCGTTCGGCATCGATCCGGTCAACAGCTGGCACTTCGGGTTTGCGGCGGCAGGCGTCGGCATGTTGCTCGGTCTCGTCGTCTTCTGGTTGCAACGCGGCCGCCTCGAGCATGTCGGCGATCGGCTCGCGGCCAAGCCAGCGCCGTCGACGCAGAAGCAGAAGCGGCAGGGCGGCCTGCCGCAGACGGCGATCTATGTCGCACTGGGCGTGTTCACAGTTATTGGCACGGCGCTCGCCGGCAGCAACTGGCAAAACGTGCTTCCGTTCCTGCTGGCCTTCGATGCGCTCGTGCTCGTCATCATGATGGGGAGGCAGGAACAACTGACGGTTGCCGAGTGGAAGCGCCTGGCCGTCATGGGCATCTATTTCGTCGTGACGATCGCGTTCTGGTCCGCGTATGAACAGAAGGGCTCGAGCCTGAGCCTCTTTGCCAAGGAGATGGTGCAGCGAAACATCGGCAGCTTCGTCGTGCCCGCCGCCTGGTTCCAGTCGCTGACCGCGCTGTACGTGATCCTGCTCGCGCCCGTGTTCGCGGCGCTCTGGGTGCGGCTCGGCCGTCGTCAACCGTCGAGCCTCGCGAAGCTCGCGCTGGCGCCGCTCTTGATCGGCTCCGGTTACGCCGCGTTTGCGATCATGTGCTCGTCGCTTCACGTCGGCGCCAAGATCAATCCGCTCTGGCTGGCAGGTCTCTTCCTGTTCGAAGTGTTCGGCGAACTGTGCCTGAGCCCGATCGGCCTGAACCTCGTCACGAAGCTCGCACCCGTCAAGCTGGTCGGATTGATGATGGGCCTCTGGTTCTTCGGCAGCTCGTTCGGCTACAAGCTTGCGGGTTACTTTGCCGGGTTCTACGTGCCCGTCCCGGCACGGTTGACGATGCTTTATGGCGGCATCGCAGCGGGGCTCTTCGTCGTTGCGGCGCTGCTGTTCCTGATGATGCCGACGATGAGAAAGCTCGTTGGGGATGAATCCGCCAAGGCCGCGACGCACGCGCATTGACGATCGAATCGAATACCGCAGGAAGATTGAAATGGCACAGTACATCCTCGCAATCCACGGCGGCGCCGGCACGCTGCAGCGCGGCGTCATGACGCCGGAACAGGAAGCCGCGCATCGGGTCGCGCTCGAAGAAGCGCTCGACGCAGGCCATCGCGTTCTGAAAGAGGGCGGATCAAGCATCGATGCTGTCGTTGCCGCCGTCGTCGCATTGGAGAATTGTCCGCTGTTCAACGCCGGGCGCGGCTCCGTCTTCACGCATGCGGGCACGCACGAAATGGATGCGGCCGTGATGGAAGGACACACCGGGCGTGCAGGCGCGGTGGCAGGTGTTTCCCGTATCAGGAATCCGGTCGAAGCGGCGCAACGCGTGATGGACCGGTCCACGCACGTATTGCTTTCCGGCGCAGGGGCCGAGCAATTTGCGACCGACGAAGGCCTGGCTCTCGAGGGCCCCGAGTATTTCCACACCGATTTTCGCTGGCAGCAGTTGCTTGCCGTGCGCGATACCGGGCGAGAATTGCTCGATCACGACGGTACGGCTCTGCTTCGCGAACAGGATCCGTCCGCCGTCAGCCGGCTCATCAATGGCGAGCACAAGTTCGGCACGGTCGGTGCCGTTGCGCTCGATGCAGCGGGCCATCTGGCCGCCGCGACGTCCACCGGCGGCTTGACGAACAAACGCCACGGACGAATCGGCGATTCGCCGCTCATCGGATGCGGCACATTCGCCGATACGCGCGTGGCCGTGTCCACGACGGGAACGGGGGAGGCATTCATCCGCGCTGTCGCCGCGCATGATGTCGCGGCGCGGATGAACTACGGCCTTGCGACCGTCGACGAGGCTGCACGCGCGGTCATCCACGACGTGATACCGCGGCAACGCGGCACCGGCGGGCTTATCGCCGTCGATGCCGAGGGGCGCGTGTCGATGCCGTTCAACACCGAAGGGATGTATCGCGGCGTCATTCAAAGTGACGGCAACCGGTACGTGGATATCTACCGGTAGACGACGGCGGTGCGCGGTCGACCGGGGAAGCGGAAGCGGAACGCGACGGCCGGCGCGTTTCGCGGCTATGCTGTGCGACCGTACACCTTCAATGCAGGAGCAGCGCATGTCTGACGCAGCGGCAACGAACGCGAGCCATCACGCGCATCCGCTCGACACGGTCGTCTGGAACGCGCTTACCAGCCAGCAGAGCCGGTTTGCACTCGGCGACGCGCGGGCGCTGCGCTTTCCGGCGGCTATCGCGCCGTTTGCTGCGGTGGCCGATGACACGCCCGCTTCCTTCGCAGCGTTGCGCACGCTGATGGACGCGCAGGGCCCCGTTGCGCTGGTCACGCCGCGCGAGATGGCGCCGCCGGCCGGGTTCGCGGTGATGCGGCGTGCGACGCTGCTTCAGATGATCTGGCAGGGCGAGTCCGTCCCGACCGTTGCGACCGAGCACGTGAGGCTGACCGACGCCGACGTGCCGGAGATGCTCGCGCTGGTCGCCGCCGCGCAGCCCGGTCCGTTTGGCGCGCGCACGATCGAGCTGGGCGACTATTTCGGCGTGCGCCGGCAGGGCAAGCTGGCCGCGATGGCGGGCGAGCGCATGCGACTCGACGGACTGACCGAGATCAGTGCCGTCTGCGTGGATGCCGCGTTTCGCGGGCAGGGTCTCGCGGCCGATCTGATGAAGCGGCTCATTGTGACGATCCGCGCGCGCGGCGAGACACCGTTCCTGCATGTGCTCGCGTCGAATCACGCGGCGATTGCGCTTTACCGGACGCTCGGCTTCGTCGATCGGCGCGCGATGCATCTCGCGGTGTTCGAAAGCGCGAAGGGTTAGGCGACGCGCGTGCCCGCGTGACTGCAATGGCGGTAGCGGCGATGATCGGGTAGGGGGCGGTTCACGACCCGCGTGGGCGGCTGGTTGGGTGCAGTCCGCACGCATCGTGCAGGATCCCAGATGCCTGTATCTGTGAACGAACGTTACCAACTGCAGATTGGCACGATCGTTGTCAAACAGGGTCACGCGATTTCTTTCTATCGCTGCCGGCTATTGATCGGGATCCTGCCCGAAGTGCATGAGCGTTTCCCGGCGAGCCATGGCCTCGGCCTCGGCTTCCGATATGATCGGCAACTTGCACTTTGAGAGATCGATGCGTCCCACGTTGAAGACGGCTTTTCGCGGTGGGGGTACCGGTTCGCCCGACGGCCGTGCGCCGTGCTCTACGCCGGACTTGCGCATGACGCGCGTCAGGCTGCGATGGAGCGCGTCTGTGACGAACGCGTCAATGAGCTGTCTGGCTTCCGAGAGACGAACCGGACGATGCTCGCTCGTCGAGCGACCGCGCCTCGCCGTGGGGTGCGCGATCCGGAATCCGGTGATTGGCGTGTGTTTTGCGCTCATTCGTAAATCCCCTTTTCGACCAAGTATTTTTGCAACGCGTGCACGGACTTGCCATGCGGCGCGACGTCGAATGTCACCCAACGATGTGACCCGGCTACACGCCAGAAATCTCGCCCGAATCGAGTCGCGTAGAGCGCGCGCAGCGACCGAAGCGACCCGTCGGCCAAACCGACCGGATACCCTTGGAAATACTGGAACAGTGCCGCTTCATCGCCATGCTTGTCGGGAATGGGCGCATCGAAACCGAAGCGTGGCCAAGCGTAGTATCCAGATAGCCGTGGCCCGCCGGGTTTCGGCGCCGCCTTACGGCCGCCCGCTGCCAATGCGCCGATGCGGATGATCCCCAGCGTATCGCCGCGATTCCGGCCGGCCGAGTCCGCCGAATGGCCAGACCGGAGGCGGAGCGGCTGGGCAGCGCAGCCGTCGCCGCTTCAACCGCTCGACGCCTATAACACGTCCGAATCGGCAGGATAGACCTTCAGGCAGGGTTGTGGCGTGACGATGCCTTCGCTCATGATCGGCTTTCGCGCGGTGAGGATCCGGCAAGACGACATGAACGCGGGCGACATGCTGATGAATACCTGGCGAACATATCCGATACGGTCCTGTGCCATCTGTCCGGTCAATTGTCGACGCCCGCGCCCGATCTGCCTGGAGGTTCTATCCTTGATAATAGTTGATAAACCGGCTAATCTGTGCGCATTGGACTCAATGCCGACTGGAGGTCAACATGATCAGTGCCGAACTGGGCCAGCAACTGGAGAGTTACGTCGCGAAGCTGGTCGAGTCGGGCCGCTATGGGTCCAAAAGCGAAGTGCTTCGGGAGGGCGTGCGCTTGATTCAGGATCGCGAGGCGCAACTGAATGCGCTGGACGCCGTGATTGCGCGCAGCCTTGCCGACGCGGACGCGGGACGCGGAGCCGACGCGGCGGACGTGTTCGATCGCCTCGAGGCAAAGTACCAGGCGCAGGCGGATCGTCAGGTGTGATCGTGCGCCTGTCTGATTTTGCGATTGCCGAACTCGAATTGATCGCTGATTACATTGCGCGCGACAACCCGCGACGGGCCGTCACGTTCGTGCGGGAACTGCGCGAGAAATGCCTGGGCCTAGCCGGGATGCCGCTTGCGTTTCCGCTTGTCCCCCGCTTCGAAGCTCATGGCATCCGGCATCGCGGACACGGCAACTTCCAGATCTTCTATCGGGTCGTGGGCGACCCTCCCGCGCAGGTCGACGTTCTTTACGTGCTGCACGGCGCAAGAGACTACGCGGCCATTCTTTTCTGAGTTCTGCCGCGGTTTCTCGATTCTCGCGTACGCGAAAAACCCGCCTCCAGGCACATGAACCCGGCTTCGACCGGATTCTCTCGATGCGCGTTGGATTATCGCCACGCCGCATGGCGTTGCGCCGCTCAGCGCCCGAGCCCCGCCATCAGCGTGTACTTCAGCTCGACATATTCATCGAGCCCGTACTTCGACCCTTCGCGGCCGAGTCCCGATTGCTTGACGCCGCCGAACGGCGCGACTTCGGTCGAGATGATCCCGTCGTTGACGCCGACCCTCCCGCTTTCCAGCGTGCCGGACACGCGCCACGCGCGGCCGAGGTTGCGCGTGTAGAAGTACGCTGACAGCCCGAACGGCGTGTCGTTGGCAGCCGCGATCGCTTCCTTCTCGACCGCGAAGCGGAAGCACGCGGCAGCCGGACCGACACGCATTCTTTGCGCGTGCCGCCGCGTTTTTTTCACGGCGTTTATGCTGGCTCTTCTAAGCTGGGTACTGTCCAGACCAGCCGAACCGGCTTAACTTCGCCACATGGTTCCTACCCGACTCGCAACGGTGCCGCACCGCGCGGCGCCTGCCAATGCACCGACTTCCCACGACAACGTGATTCCGTTTCCGCCGCCGCGCCTGCTGGTGCCGGTGACGCTCGCGTCCGGATCGGACGGCCTCACGCGGCAGCGGCTGACGACGCTGCTGCATTCCCCGCTGGGCGTGTATGTCGCCGGCGTGCGGGCCGTGCGCAACGAAATCCGCGTGCAGCTCGACATCGCGTCCGAGGACATCGATTTCACGCTGCACACGCTGATCGCGCTGCTGCCCGATGCCGTGATCGGGCCGGTGACGCGGCGGCTGCGTGTCGGGATCGCTGGCCGGTAAGCGGCCTTCACCACGCTTGCACGAAAGGCCTGCCGCACCGCGGATTGTGCGGACTGAGCGGTTTTATGGGCTGCAGTGCGATATCGGCGCTCGCGCATTGCCGCGTGCGGCGCTCGTGATACGAACGGACAAGCTATGTACCTGACAGAGAATCTGCGTGTCGCCGTTGCGCGCGTCGCGTTGCCGCAGCGCGAGCGGGAGCGGGAGCGGGCACGGCTGGCGTCGCCGCAATTGCCGTCGCGGCCGTTGCCGTCGAATTCGCAACTCGAGCGGCAGGTCCGCGCGACCGTGCGCACCGCCGACGTGCTGCTGAGGCAGGCGATCGGCGTGCCCGCGCATCATGAATGGTCGGTCGACACCGAATGCGTGAATGCGGCCGGCGGGCCGCTCGCGGTGTGGGATTCGTGCATCGCGTTCCGGATTCTGAAGGCATTCGCGCCGACGCTCGACGCGGCCGCGCGCCTGGCCGATCCGCAGCAGCGGGTGGTCGAGATCTGCGTGATGCTCCCCGAACAGCACTATGCAGTCGGGCCGCGCGTGGGCACGTTCGGCAAGCATCACGGCAGCCGGTTCGCCGCGCGGCTTTCGGTGCGGTCAGGGCCGCTGGGGCCGGGGCAGGGCGTCGAGCACGTCGACGCGGCGAACCGCCGGCTCGACGGCGCGACGCTGGAGGGGCTCGTCGACGCGGTCGCCGCGGTCGTGAATGCGGCGTTGCGTTCGGCGGATCTTTCGGCGAATCGTTCGGCGAATCGTTCGGAGGATCGTGCAGCGGATAGTTTGGACGATCGTACGGCGAGTCATGCGGTAGACCATTCGGCGAATCGTCCCGCGCACGTGTGAGCGTTCGTCATCCCGCGGCGCCAGACAGTGCGCTGTCCTACATATGCACACCACCACGCAGCCGGCCACTTGCCGCCTGTGACACTTTCGCGTCACGCGTCCCCGGCCTGCCCCGTCTGCCGCTGCAGATCCTCCATGATCTGTTCCGCGAGGAAGTCGCACGGCGGCCGCTTCGACTTCGTGCTGCGCGCGAGGATCAGCTCGAGCGGCGGCAGGTCGGGCAGCCCGTGCGAGCGCCCGAGCACCGTCAGCTGCGACGGGATCGCGCAGCGCGCGAGCGGCGCGACCGCGAGCCCCGCTTCGACCATGCTGATCAGCCCGAGCAGGCTCGGGCTTTCATACGAGGTGCGGTACGGAAGCTTCGCGCGTTCGAGGCTTCTGATCGCATTCTCGCGCGCGACGCTGCCCGGCATGAACACCGCGATCGGCAGCGGGCGCTCCTCCCACACGCGCGGCCCGTTCGTCATCGCGGCCCACGCCATCGGCTCGTGCCGCACGAAATCGCCGGACAGCCCCTTCACACGCGTGCCACACACGAGATCGACGGTGCCGTCCTTGATCAGCGGTGCGAGCGCGCTGCTCGGCAGCCCGATCACCTGGATCTCGACCTTCGGATAGGACGCCGAGAATTTCTTAAGTACTGAAGGAAGAAGCGACGACGCATAGTCGTCCGGCACGCCGATCACGACCTTGCCGGTCACTTCCGGCCGCACGACGGCGGCCCACGCCTCGTCGCGCAGCGCCAGCATCCGCCGCGCGAAGCCCAGCAGCACCTCGCCCTCGCGCGTCAGCACGATGCTGCGCGGACGCCGCACGAACAGCGGCCGGCCGAGCGCATCCTCGAGGCTCTTGATCTGCATGCTGACGGCGGATTGCGAGCGGTTCACGGCTTCGGCGGCGCGGGTCATGTTGCCGGTCTCCGCGACGGCGACGACGGTGGCGAGCACGTCGTGATCGAGCATCTTCATCGGTATCAGAAAATCTGAACGTAACGATCAGCATTATGCGTTTTTATTGTCGTTATGTGTCTGCCATAGTGCGATCACGCAAGCGATTCCGCTGCGGCTGCCGTTGCGTCGGGGCGTTGTCCGGGCACGGTTGCCGGCATGCCGAAGCCGCGGGGTTGAACAAGGAAAGCATGGTGTATCGATGATGGACCATCCGTTGCGCGCCGCACTGGCCGCGGAATTGCATGCCCGGCCGTTCCTGCGGCTGGCCGAATCCGTTTCGCTGACGCATTACGCGATCTACTCGGACGGCCAGCCGGACATCCACGAGACGCTGCTGAACACGCTGTGCCGCGACGCGGGCCTGCCGGCGCCGCACGACGGCGCAACGCACCACGCGGTGCAGTCGCTGAGCGGCTGGTACCTGAAGTGGGAGCGGCACACCGAATTCTCGACCTTCACGTTCGTCGCGCCGCGCCGCGACACCGGCTATTTCGACGATCTCGCGATCGAGGGGATCCCGGCCGACTGGTTCGCACGACTGAACGGCATCCGCTTCGTCGCGGTGCGGATGGAGCTCGTGTCGGGCGCCGCCGCGAAGCTCGTCTGCGACGACCTGCGCCGCTGGATCGACGGACCGATTCTCGTCGGCGCCAACGTGCTCGGCGGCGGCAAGGTGTTCTGCGACTGGCACGTGCGGCCCGACGGCTTCATGCGCTTTCTCGTCGTCGACGAGGATTTCCGCGAAGAGCAGGGCGGCCGGCTGCTGCAGCGTCTCTATGAAATCGAAACGTACCGGATGATGGCGCTGCTTGCGCTGCCGGTCGCGCGCCGGATGAGCCGCGAGCTCGACGAGATCCATGCGTCGCTGCATGCGCTGATGCAAAGCATGGATGCGGGCGGCGCGCACGGCGACGACGCGGCGTTGCTGGTCAGGCTCACGCACCTTGCCGTGCGGGTCGAATCGATGTCGGGGTCCGGCGGGCGCTTCAGCGCGTCGCGCGCATACGAGAAGCTGGTGCTCGCGCGCATCCACGAACTGCGTGAAGAGCGCATCGAGGGGATGCCGACGATCGCCGAATTCATGGAGCGGCGCTTCGCGCCGGCGATGGAGACTTGCCGCAGCGTGTGGGCGCGCCACGAGCAGATCGCCGACCGGATCGCGCGCGCGGTCGACCTGCTGCGCACGCGCGTCAATCTCGCGCAGGAAAAGGACGTGACGCGGCTGCTCGCCGGGATGGAGCGCACCGCGCGCAACCAACTGCATCTGCAGCATGCGGTGGAAGGCCTGTCCGTCGCCGCGATCTCGTATTACGTGCTGTCGCTCGCCGCGGCGGCATTCAAGGCGCTGCACGTGATGAGCCTGCCGGTCGATCCCGAGCTGGCCGAAGGCCTGCTGATCGCGCCGGTCGTACTCGCGGTGATCCATATCACGCGACGGACCCGCGCGCAGCTCGCGCGTGCGGAAGCCGCACGCGATGGCGAGCCCGTGCACGCGGTGAAACTGAAGCAAGTGGCATAGAACATCAATGACATATCAAGGAGTGGAGATGACTTTTTCGCAGATGCAACCCGGATTCTTCGTCAGCATGGACGACTATGCGGAGCCGATGAGCGATGACGCAGGCGACGCGGAAGTCGCGCGCGTGTCGTCGTATCAGGCCGTGCTGCAGGAGCCGACGGTGTCGCTCGTCGGCAGCGCGATCGATCGGCCGGATGTCGCGACGGTCGCGATTCTTGGGTACAACTGACTGAACGCGCGCGCCTCCCGCCTCTCGCGTCTTGGCACGCATACCAGATGATGGATCTGACGTGGCTCGAAGCCGCGTCGACGCATGCGTTGCGGGCGTAGTCGTCGCAACGACGCCGTGGCAGAATGGCCGGTCAGCTTTCCGGACGGGCCGGATCGGCCGGCCCGACATTCTGTCACTGCCCTGCGCACTTACATGACTGCTCATTCAGACATCGAGATCCGGTTGACCGCCGTCGGCCAGCCGGCGGCACGAGACTTCATCGGCAACAAGCTCAAGGAATTCAACGACACGGTGGTCGGCGAGTACGACAGCACGGCGCTCGACGTGTACGTGACCGACCCGGCGACCGGCGACGTCCTCGGCGGACTGGTCGGCCGCACGTCGCTGGGGCTGTTCTTCATCGACCTGCTGTACGTGCCCGAATCGCTGCGCAAGGACGGCCTCGGCAGCAAGCTGCTGCACGCGGCCGAAGCGGAAGCGAAGCAGCGCGGCTGCGCGCGCGCCGTGCTTTACACGATCACGTTCCAGGCGCCCGCGTTCTACGAGAAGCACGGCTATCGCGTGTTTGGCGAAGTACCGTGCGAGCCGGCCGGGGCCGCGCGGGTGTTCATGGTGAAGGAGCTGTGACGGGCGTCTGAGCAAACCGCGATCCACGGCGACGCGCGGTCGCTGTTTCGCGGGCTTCCCATTCGCTCGAGGGCATGCGATCATGGCCACATGAATTTCCGCACCATCACTTCCACGCAGCACCATCATCACGGCCGCTCTCCATCGCGCCGTGGTTCGTTACATCCGTTTCACTGATCGGTCCGCTTTACTCACCGACAAAACGACCAAGGCGCTTCGGCGCCTTTTTTGTTTTGCTCCCGTGTGCAATCGGAAAAAGGTCGAAGCCGAAGGTCCCCTTGGAATGCGCAGCACCAACTTGCCTTCAACACAAGGAGTGGCCGGATGCAACAAGCCTGGGACGACATTTCCATTGCCGACTTGCCTATTCGCGAGGACCTCAAGTCGCTGCGCGCCTACGGCGCGCCTCAGTTCGATGTTCCGGTGCGCCTGAACGTCAACGAAAATCCGTATCGGCCGTCGCAATCGTTGGCGGACCGCATCGCCCAGACGCTGTCCGAAGTCGCGATGCATGCGAATCGATACCCCGATCGTGACGCGACCGGGCTGAGAGCCCGTCTGGCCGACTATCTCGCGCACGATACCGGCGTGATCGTCGATGCCGGCAACGTATGGGCCGGCAATGGCTCGAACGAAGTGCTCCAGCAGATACTCCAGGTATTCGGCGGTCCGGGGCGTACGGCGTTGGCCTCGACGCCGGCGTATCCGATGTACGACGAGTACTGCCGGACCACGTTCACCCGATTGCACACGTTCCCGCGTACAGAGACGTTCGAACTGGACCGCGATCTCGCCGTTTCGACGATCCAGGCATTGCAGCCGGACGTGGTTTTCCTGACTTCGCCGAACAACCCGACCGGCACTGCGCTTGCGCTTTCGGATATCCAGGCGATTCTCGGCGTTGCACCGGGCATGGTGATCGTGGATGAGGCATACGCGGAATTCCGGCGTCATGGCGTAGCGAGCGCGGTGACCCTGCTGCCTGGCAGTCAACGCCTGATCGTCACACGCACGTTGAGCAAGGCGTTCAAGTTTGCTGGCGGACGGGTCGGTTACTGTGCGTGTGCGGCGGCCGTCGTCGACGCGATCAAGCTCGTTCGACTGCCTTACCACCTGTCCGTCTTCACGCAAGCGGCAGCCTCCGTGGCGCTCGATTGCCGCGATGAGATGCTGTCCCAGGTCGAGCTCCTGAAAGCGGAGCGCGATCGCACCGTGTCCTGGCTTCGCGACCTCGGCTTCGATGTACCGGACTCGGATGCCAATTTCGTGATGTTCGGCCGGTTTGAAGACCGGCACCGGATATGGACCGAACTGTTGCGCAGCGGCGTCCTGATTCGGGAGGCGGGGCCGCAAGGCTATCTTCGCGTGTCGATCGGCACCGCGGACGAAATGACCGCGTTCCGCGGTGCGTTGTTGAGCGCGATGGACACCTGTCCGCCGCGATCGTCTTCGTAGGCCGAAACAGAAACGGAAGGCAACCACGCAGCCCCGCCTGTGCAAGCGCAGGGGGCTGCGCGTTCAGGCCGCCGGTCTTCACCGCAAACACTGGCCGCGTCACTTCCCGCTGCGTATCGGTTTCGCGAGCTTCGCATCGCAACGCCAGCTTCGATCGCGGATCGCCGCGACCTGCGCAATCGCCGGGCTGCGCCATCCGGGCGGCAACTTGCACGCGCGGTGCGTCGTGTGCTTCGGGGGTGTGTCGTCGTTGTCGTTGTTATCGTCGACGAGCGAAGCGTAGCTGTCGGTCACGTCTCCAGTCAGCGCATTGACGCTCGTGTGGAATTCGCCGCCGCCATCTGCGGCGCGATGCCAGTCCCAACCATCGAAGTCCCATCCTGCAATGATCCACTGGCCATTGCGTATCGTCAGATGCCAGGTTTCGTTCCAGCGCATCGGGCCGCCACCGCCTGCGTTCCCGACGACCAGCGAACCACGGCTGACCTCGAGCGATTGATACGGATCGCCCATCGCGCCGCCTTCGTCCGGTCCCATTGCGATGGCATCGTTCGACACCACCCGTTTGCCGTCGACGAAGATGCGCAAGCGGCGCGGCCCGTCGTGCTGCGCACGCAGCACGTCGATGCAGGCGTTCACGGAAGGGGGAGAACCAAACGCGCCGCGCACGCTGTCGTCCAGCGCGTATCCGGCGTCGACCTTCGCGCATGGATCATCCGCCGCTTCGGCACCGCTGCCGTGCGCAGTCGCGCAGACGCTCAAAGCCGCGAATGCGAGCAACGCGTGCGTGCAACGAGCGACGTGGTCGAGGATCCTGGAGGGCGGGCGGAAATGGCGCACGGTGAGCTTGTCCTGGCGGTGTGGGCTTGCAGTTTAAGGGATCGAGCAAACGTCACGGGCGGCGCAATGAATGTTGCGACGCCGCAAACGAGTCTTCAATCACGCGCGACGATCGTGACCGGCTGGATGCAAGCGTTTATGTGCGACGCACAAAAACCGCGTCAGGAGCGGCCCGCCGGGCCGCTGTTTCCGCAGATGATTACCGGGGAAGCCCCGAGTGCCGCACGAAACGTGTCCGCGTTACGCTTGGACGGCGAGGAGACAAACCATGAGAAGAGCTGTCCATATTGCTGTTATCGCGTTGCTGGCGTATCTCGTTGCCGATCGCGCGCTGTTGCATGCGCAGGGTCGCGACGCCAGCCCGCAGGCCTGCGCACAGGGCGCGGAGCGCGTGAAGTACGACGCGCTCGGCCGGGGCTTCGACGATGCTGCAGCCAGCAGTCAGAGCGAGGCGTTCATGTCGGGCTGCCTGGTGACGGGGAGGGGCGGCAACGACGCGACGATCGCGAATAATTGAAGCCGGCGAGAAGCGCCTGCTGCACTCGCAACGACAACGCGTTCGCACACCGGAAGCCTGAACGCGGTCCTGCGCGAGCGGCCTGGCGCCTCGATCCTGCTCAAGGCTGAACCATCGCAGACCCCGCGCGACGCGCATTGACACCCCGATAGGTCGCATACACCACAGCGATCCACACCGGAATGGCGAGCGCGGAAGTGCGTATCGTCGGCGTGAGCAACATGACGGCCACGATCAGAACCATGAACGCGAGGCACGCGTAGTTGCTGTATGGCGCGAAGGGTGCGGGAAAGCCGGGCTTCGTGCCGCTCGCCGCGCATGATCGGCGAAAGCGCAGATGCGTGACGATGATCGTCACCCACGTGATGACGAGCGCGGCCACGATCAACGACATCAGCATTTCGATGACGCTCGCCGGCGCGACGTAATTGAGCACGATGCAGAGCGCGGTCAGCATCCCCGGATAGACGATCGCGCGCACCGGCACGCCGCGCCGGTTCACCTGCATCAGCGACCTGGGCGCGTTGCCTTCAATCGCCATGCCGTAGAGCAGCCGGCTGTTGCAATAGACCATGCTGTTGTAGACGGAAAGCGTCGCCGACACGATCACCACGTTGAGCACGTTCGCGGCCATGCTTTCGCCGATGCCCGAGAACACGAGCACGAACGGGCTGTGGCTGTAGGTGCCGCCGCCGCTCTTGAGCTGCGCGAGCAGTTGATCCCACGGCGCGAGCGCGAGCAGTACCGCCATCGAACCGATATAGAACACCAGCACGCGGAAAATCAGCTGGTTGATCGCCTTCGGAATCACCCGGCGCGGCTGGTCGGCTTCCGCCGCCGTAAAGCCGAGCATTTCCACGCCGCCGAACGAAAACATGATGAAGGCCATCGCCATCACCAACCCGGAAATGCCGTGCGGAAAGAATCCGCCGTGCGACCACAGGTTGCTGATCGATTCCCCGGGCCGGTCCGCGCTCGTCAACAGGAATACGCCAGCGACGATCATCGCCAGCACCGCGACGATCTTGACCAGCGCGAACCAGAACTCGACTTCGCCGTAGATCTTCACGTTGATGAAATTTACGCCGTTGATGATCACGAAGCAGACGAGCGCCGTGAGCCACGTCGGAACCTGCGGCCACCAGAACTGGATGAACTTGCCGACCGCGGTCAGTTCGAGCATTCCGACCAGCACGTACAGCGCGACGCAGTTCCAGCCCGCGAGAAAACCCGCGAAACGCGAGCCATAGCGATGCGCGAAGTGGCTGAACGACCCGGCGATCGGCTCCTCGACGAGCATCTCGCCGAGGAAGCGCATGATGAGGAACGCGACGAGCCCGACCAGCGCATAGCCGAGCAGCATCGACGGGCCGGCCAGTTCGAGCACGCCGGCGGAGCCGAGAAAGAGCCCGGTGCCGATCGTGCCGCCGAGCGCGATCAGCTGGATGTGACGGTTCTTGAGCCTGCGCTCGAGGTGTCCGTGGGGGGAATCGGTATGCATGACGGGCGCGCTCCGGTCGTCAGTGAGTCACGAAGAACAGCTTCGCGTGCGTTCCGAAGTACTTCACGGTCGCACCCTTCACGATTTCGATCACATCGCCGGGCCTGCCCTCGATGCGCGTGCCGTCGCTCGCCTCGACACCGAACACGCCCTCGAGAACGAGGATCACCTCGTCATAGGTCAGTGTCTTGGGTTCGCACACGGCCTCGTGCAATCGCCCGAAACCGCAAGGCAATGCTGCGCCTTCGTCGTCCGGAATCGCCCACGCGATTTCGGCGATGCCGCCGGCCGCGCCGCCCCGATCCGCCGTCCGGATCGCCTCACCGTTGATCAGTCGAATGGACCGCATTGTCTCGTCTCCTGTCTATGCCGATATGGATGGATGCGGGATGCCAGACCCGCGCTATACCTCGTGTCTGCCCGAGGCCCGCGTGCGCATCAGCGCGAGATGCACGCCGATATCGCGAAGCGGGCGCGGCGGGATGTAACTGGCCGTGCCCTGAATCAGAAAGTCGTCGGTGAGTTCGCCGCGCTCGCCGAGCGCGAGCTCCGCGATCAGCATGCCGGCCGCGGTGTGCCGCACGATGCCCGAGCCGTTGCAGCACGAGACCGCATGGACTTTGTCACCGACCTGGCCGAACGCGGGCGCGTGATTGCGGGAAACCGCGAGCCATCCCATCCAGAAGTGCTCGATCTCCAGCACGCCGAGATGCCCGAAGCGCCGCGCGAGCAGATCGGCATGCATCGCGCGCGCGGCATCGCGTTGCGCATCGTCGCTGCGCAGCGACGGCGAGTAGTCGAACCCCTGGCGAATGAGCAACCGCTTGTCGGCGGTCAGCCGGAGCGTCGATCCGGCCACGCCATGCGCCGGCGTGATGCCCCAGTTGCGATCGGTGCCGAGCTTCGCCAGCTGATCGGGCGTCAGCGGTTTCGTCAGGCTCGCGAACAGCAGCATCGGAATCTGCCGCGCCTGGAACACGCCGAACGATTGCGAAAACGGATTGACCGCGAGAATGAGCTTGCCGAAGCGAATGCGGCCCGCGGACGTGCGCACGTACGGCGCGGGCCCGTCGAATTCGACCTCGATCACGGCGGAATTTTCGAAGAGCCGCACCGAGGGCGGCAGGCAATCGGCAAGGCCGCGCACGAGCGCAGCGGGATTCATCAGGCAAGTGCCCGGCGTGTAAATGGCCGAGTGGTAATAGCGCGTGCCCAGGCGGGCTTCGAGGTCGTCGCGCGTGAGACGCTCGAAATCTTCGCCCCACGCTTGCAGATTGGCCGTGTACGTGTCGAGCTCGGCGGCGGCGACGTTCGCGGTCACCGCCGCGTGATAGCGTCCGCGTCGCTGCCAGTCGCAGGCGATCTGATGCCGCGCGATGAGGCGCTCGAGTTCGGCCAACGCGAATGGCGCGGCGCCCTTGCTCGACCGACGTGGGTGTCGTCGACGGGACGTGCGGCAGATCGATCGCGAAGCCGGAATTGCGCCCCGACGCGTTCTCGCCGACCACACCGCTCTCCACGAGCGCGATCGAGTCCCGCGGCCGCAGTTCGGCGAGCCGGCGCGACGCGGCGATACCGGCATAACCCGCGCCGACGACTACCCAGTCGAACACGTGGTCTCCGTCGAGCGGCGGCTGCGGCTGGCGTGCGGGGAGCAACGCGCTCCAGCCGTTGGTGCGGTCGTCGCCGGGAAGGCGGGTAATCGGACGAGACATATCGGGGCCAGTTTCAGTGTGGATCCGCGACGAAGCGCGGCGGGCATTCGAACTATACAACAACAATAATTTATTATTGTTAGTGATTGTACTGATCCCGATCGACCGGACGCCCGGGGCTTGCCAGCTATCCGGAAGTATTTATTATTGTTTCGGTGCGACGAACCAGACGAACTTCCATGACGACGACTCCCTCGCCGGCCCGCGCCCGGACAACACAAAGCGAACGCATCGAAGCGACGCAACGAAAGATCATCGAATCGGCCCAGCGCCTGCTGCGCGAGGAGGGGTTCAAAAGCGCGACGCTACAGGCGATCGCGCGCGGCGCGAATGTTTCCCTCGGCGCGCTCCAGCATCACTTCGAGAGCCGCGATGCGTTGATGGAGCGGCTGGTCGACGAGGCCATCTCGCCGCTCGGTGAGCTCGACGGCGTATGGCCAGACGCCGCGCTGCCGCTGCGCGAGCGCGCCGAAATCTTCGTCACGCGGGCGTGGACGAACATCTTCGGTGCGACGAGCTACCTGACCGCCTGGAGCCTGTTCTTCGGCTGCAAGGCCACGCCGTCAATCTTCGGCCGCATCGATGCGAAGCGCGTCAACGAGGACAGGAAATTCTTCGCGATGTTTCTCGATGCGTTTCCGGAGCTCGATAAACACCATCCGTACCCGAAGGGATTCACCGCGTCGGTGTTCTCGACGCTTCGCGGCCTCGGCGTGTTCGAATTGTTCGACGTGACCGAGGACGACAGGCAGCAGGAGCTGGATGCGCTGGTGGAAACGATCGTCCGCGCGTGTTCGCCCGTCGCGGGAGAGGTTGGCGCGGCCGCGCCGCGCCGTGGCGCGCGACGCGGCAAGGCGACAGGGCGGGATTGACGGGCGGCTTGCGTCGTTGCCGGTGCTTTGTCGTTGATCAGGCATTGTCGAATGCGTCGAGCGTGCGCGCGGAATAGACGCGCGCAGCACCGGCAGTCAGATTGATGGCGACTCCCGGCACTCCGAAAATCCGCTCGTGGTAACATCCCGCGCCTTCCAATCGACGCGGCTTGCCTGGCGGCAACGGGCGAGCGTCAACGACTCAGCGAGGATGGCATGTCCCAGATCGTGGTCGAAGGTTTGGCCAAAACCTACCGCATCGCAGAACGGCAACCGGGCATGCTCAGCGTGTTCCGCCGTCGCTGGCGCGAAGTCGAAGCGCTCAAGGACGTCACGTTCAGCCTGCGGCGCGGCGAACTGCTCGGTTTCATCGGCCCCAACGGGGCGGGCAAGTCCACGACCATCAAGATCCTCTCCGGCATTCTGCGCCCGACGGCCGGCAAGGTCGTGATCGAAGGCCGCGTGCCGTTCGACAACCGTATCGCCCACGTCGCGCGCATCGGCGCGGTGTTCGGCCAACGTAGCCAGTTGTGGTGGGATTTGCCTGTCATCGACGGCTTCGACCTGCTCCGCGACATCTATCGTGTGGACCACGGGGCCTACCGCCGTACGCTCGACGAGCTGGTCGCGATGCTGCGGCTGGAGCGCCTGCTCGATCAGCCGGTGCGCCAGCTTTCGCTCGGGCAGCGGATGCGGGCCGAGATCGCGGCGGCGCTGCTGCACGCGCCGTCGATCCTCTTCCTCGACGAACCGACGATCGGCCTCGACGCGCCGTCGAAGCTGGCCGTGCGCGAATTCGTCAAGGAACTGAACCGCGCGCGCGGCGTCACCGTGGTGCTGACCACGCACGACATGCATGACATCGAGGCGCTCGCGCAGCGCGTGATCGTGATCGGTCACGGCCGCGTGCTGGCCGACCAGCCGTTCGACGCGCTGCGCGCCGGCGTGCTGTCCGACCGCCGCCTGTTGGTGGATTTCGCAGGCGACGCGCCCGCGCTCGACATCGACGGCACGCAGTTGCTGAGGCGCGACGGCCGCACGGCCGAGCTCGCATTCGATCCGCGCGTCGTCGGCGCGCCGGCGATCATCGCGCGCATCGCGGCCGAACATGCGGTGGAGGACATCCGCGTCGAGCAGCCGGCGATCGAGGAAGTCATCGCCCGCTTCTACCATCTGCATGGCGCAACCGAGGCGTGACCCGATGAACGCCTTTCGTCCCTATGCCGCGGCGTTCGCCGCCCGTTTCAAGACCATGCTGCAGTACCGCGCGGCCGCGTGGGCCGGTTTCACGACCCAGTGCTGGTGGGGCGCGCTCAAGGTCATGGTGTTCGCGGCCTTCTATCGTCACTCGGCGCATGCGCAGATACCGATGACGCTCGAGCAGGCGATCACCTACACGTGGCTCGCGCAGGCGCTGTTCTCGCTGCAACCCTGGAGCGGTGACCCGGACATCGCGGCGGCCGTGCGGACCGGCGCGGTGAGCTTCGACCGGCTGCGCCCCGTCGATACGTACGCGTGGTGGCTCGTCCGGGCGGTGGCGTGGCTGAGCGCGCGAGCGTTGCCGCGCGTCGCGCTGATGTTCGTCGCGGCCGCGATCGTTCTGCCGTTGGTCGGCCTCGGCGAATGGGCGTGGCGTCCGCCGGCCGATGCGACGCAAGCCGCGCTGTTCGCCGTGTCGCTGCTGCTGTTGATCGTGCTTGCAGCGGCGTTCGTGATGTTGCTCAATCTGTGCATCGCCGCGACGCTGACCGACCGCGGAATCAACACGTTCGCACCGGCGTTCGTGATCCTGTTCTCGGGCAACCTGATTCCACTGGGCTTCTTTCCCGACCGGATCCAGCCGCTGCTGATCGCCCAGCCGTTCGCCGGCATGCTCGACATCCCGTCGCGCATCTACATCGGCACGCTCAGCGGCACCGCCGCATGCATCGGACTGGCGTTGCAGGCGTTCTGGATCGTCGTGTTCGTCGTGCTGGGCCGCAAAGGCATCGACAGCGTGATGACCCGGCTCGAAGTGCAGGGAGGCTGAGGCCATGAACACCGCACGTCTGCTGTCGCGCTACTTCGCCATGTCGGTCCGCGCGCAGCTTCAATATCCGGCATCGAGCCTGCTGCTCGGCGCCGGCACGTTCCTGACGACCATCATCGAGCTCGCGGGAATCTGGGCGCTGTTCGATCGCTTCGGTGACGTGCAGGGCTGGCGCTTCGGCGATATCTGCATGTTCTTCGGCATCGTCAGCATCAGCTTTGCGATCGCCGATTTCTTCAGCCGCGGCTTCGACGTGTTCGGCAGCCAGTTCATCCGCACCGGCGACTTCGACCGCGTGCTGCTGCGCCCGCGCACGGCCACGCTGCAACTCGTCGGCCACGACTTCAGGCTGCGCGTGATCGGACGGCTGATGCAGGGGATCGTCGTGGTGGTGGTCGGCAGCCGGGCACTCGATTTCCAGTGGAACGCCATCTCTGCCGGGCTCGCGTTGTGGACGATCGCCGGTGGCGTCGCGCTGTTCTTTGGCCTGATGGTCCTGCAGGCGACGCTTGCGTTCTGGACGGTCGAGAGTCTCGAAGTGGTGAACGTTGTCACGTATGGTGGCGTGCAGGCGGCGCAGTTTCCGCTCAGCCTTTACGCGGGCTGGCTCCGCAGCTTCCTGATATTCATCGTGCCGATCGCCTGCGTCGCGTACTTTCCGGTGCTCGCGATCCTCGGCAAGCCGGACCCGCTCGGTGCGCCGGACTGGTTCCTGCCGCTGGCGCCGGCGGTCGCATTCGTGTTCCTGGCGATCTCCTTTGCGGCGTGGCGGCTGGGGGTGCGCAAGTACACGTCGACCGGCACCTGAACAGGGACGCGCGCGGCAGACCGTGCTCGCGGTGGAGCTTCGACATAGACACCGAAAAGGGTCGGAATTGGATAGCCGATTTGTACGCTATCCGTAATGATCTGACGAACGCCCGAATCAGTACAAAGCCGCGTATTCATCAACCGCAGGGAAGTGCGAAACTTCAGATACTTCGGTCATGCGGTCGGACTGACGACACTGACGTTCTTCACGTTGCACTGGTGAGGGGCCTGACGTCGTCGGCAACGGCGGGGGGGCGTGTCATGGAATTCGTGGAAAGAAAAGTCGCGACGAATCTCGTTGAGCGGACGGATCGCGCCGTTGAACATGTCGGGGCCGATAACGAGAAGCGGACGTATTACCCCGCGATGTCGATGTGGTTGAAGCTGGAGCAGCTTCAGGTGGTGCAACAGCTCGTCGAGCCTTTGGGCGCAGACAGGCAGCCGACACTTTCCACGTCGCTGCACGGCGTCGCAAATTTTGACGGCCACGACCTGTCGATCATTGGCGACGATCAACACACGACGCGCACGCTTCAGGTGTCGTTCGAGGCGCGCGACGTCAGCAACGCAGATCGGCTGGGGCTGCGTGCGCTGGAAGACGAACTGGGTACCTCGCTGTCCGATGTGGCGCTCGGTAGCGCCCGACTCGGCTTCAATCGCGCCGACAGCGAGAGCGACGAGCCCGACAAGTGGTGGCTCGCGTGCCACGTTCCCGACGCGTGCCTGCAGGTGCTTGCAAAGGCAATCGCGGATGGCCAGCTTGGCGGGGTAGAGCTGGGTCTGGCCATGCGGCACCTGTATCTGGCGGAAAGCGCGGCGGCGAACCCCGCACGTCAGCCCAGCCTGTTCCTCCGGCCCGACGACAGCGGCGACACGGTCGAATGGCCGAACATTGCGACGGGCTATGTCACCCATCTGCGAATCGATTTTGCGACGACTTCGTTGCGTGGCGCCGCGGCGAGCGATGGCGACGAGAATCCCACGACGGCGAAGCTCGTTGCGGATGCCGTGAACTCGCTGGGGCTCAGGCTCTATAACCTCAGACTGACCGTAAGATGGATCGGCGTCCTGATCGCCGTGTTGCTCTTTCTCGAGGTTCTCGAGCGGCTCTGATCCGGCGCCCTCGGAAAGTCGCCGCAAGCGACCGGTATCGCTGCGCCATCTGCGCATCGCGCGTGACGACGGTCGCGACGAGCCCGTAACGCGTGTCGTTCGCGAGCGCGATCCGCGGTTGCCGTCAACGCATATCCGCGCAGGCCGCTTCGGCATCGCGCGCCTTCAGCCAGAGCCCGAAATCGCGCATCACGTCGACGACAGGTCGCAGCCGGTTGCCGTCGTCGGTCAGGTCGTATTCGACCTTGACCGGCACTTCCGGGTAAACCGTTCGCCGGATGAGTCCGGCTTCTTCGAGCGCACGCAGGTCGAGCGTCAGCATCCGCTGCGAGATGCCCGGCACGTCGCGGCGCAGGTCGCTGAAGCGCTTCGGCCCGTCCAGCAGGTACGACACCAGCAACAGCCGCCAGCGTCCGCCGAGCAGGCGCATCGCTTCTTCCACGGAACATCCGGTCGCACTCGTTTTCATTCGTTCAGGCTGGGTTGGTAACGTTTTTGTGACTACGGCACAAACTACTGCCGTCTTCTCTTTCGGGCTTCGATGCGTGATATTAGCGCCCGCGTCGCGACGAATCGATACACGGACCTCGAAACCCTAAGGAAACACATGAAGCTCTATCACGCCCCTGGAAGCTGTTCGCAGGCGATCCACATCGTGCTGCGCGAACTGGACATGGACGCGGACGTCGTCAAGGTCGATGCGCGCAAGCACCTGCTCGAAGACGGGCGAAGCTATTACGACGTCGCCGAACTCGGTTATGTGCCGCTGCTCGAACTGGACGACGGCACGCGCCTGCGGGAGGGCCCGGTGATCGCGCAGTATCTGGCCGACCGGCGGCCCGAAGCGGGACTCGTGCCGGCGCACGGCACGCTCGAACGCTATCGGCTGATGGAGTGGCTCAATTTCCTGACGGCGGAAATTCACAAGGGGTTCATTCCGTTGCTTTATGCGGTGCAGGCCGGCAAGTATGTCGAGCCGGCGCGAGCGAAGCTCGAAAGCCGGTACGCGTGGATCGACCGGCAACTGGCCGACAGGACGTTCTTGATGGGAGACGCGTTCGGCATCGCCGATGCTTATCTGTTCGCGCTGACCGGGTGGGGGAAGGCGGCGTGGATGCGCTCGGTTTATAACGCAGACATCGATCTCGGCGCCTATGTGCATCTTGGGGCGTGGTACGAACGGGTTCGGGCGAGGCCGTCGGTGCAGCATGTTCTGGCTAGCGATGGATTGCTGGGTTAGCTTGCGCTGATTCGTTGCGGTGGTCGCTTCCGACCCGCGTGAGTGCGACCTGAGCGGCGCGACCGGAGAGGGTTCCGGCGCGCGCCGCTCTGTATTTCTGATTCCCGCGAAGATCCGGAGCCGACACGCATGACCCAATCCGCCGATGCATCAACGCTGTTCGAACCCGAGTCTTCTGAACTTGATCAGTTCCGTTGATGGAGAAATGCGTTCGCGCTTCAAACAGAAACAGAAAAAGATTCGAGTCATGCATGGCGGGAAGCTGAATCAGAAAATTCCACCTTTAAAGAGCGGCGTTGGTCGGTGTTTTAATTCGGTTTTTGTTTTAAAGGCTTGCTCCCTTCGTGCAAGCGCCTGGCCACGATGTTCTGGCTGGACAATGGTAAGTTGATTTCAAATAAATAACGGGTTGCAGTTCGACAAACGCTGTTCTACGCTTTCTCTACCAACCCAAATAGATGTCGTTACTCACCTTCTCGTGAGCGTTAGTGGTGTCCGGGGACAGCGCAGTAGTCAACCAAGACAAATCAGCGGCCATGGACACTCGCACACGACACCCATTCCCGAACCTTTGCCAGTAGCGCCCAAACGCCCCCATTCGGTGCGTGCACGCGTTTGCCTCTTCGCTTTCTGACGTGCGGAGAGTACTCGCGTGCGTCGGCGCTCGTGCGTGACGTGCTGCCCGCCTGGGTTTTGAAGACATTCATTTGGTCAGCATCGGTAGACCGTTCCGATGCTGACTATCGAGCCGCCAGGGAGGAATCGTCATGAACAAGAAAGAGCATTTTATGTTCGGTTTCCTGAGTGTATCGGCAACCGCTGCTGTCCCGCTTGCGGCATGGGCCGATTTCGACGCGGGGCTGTTCGGCATGTTCGGCGTGATGGCCGGCGAAACCGCACGTGTGAGCGTGACCAACGTCTCGGCGCCCGGAACATATCCGGTCAGGTCCGGCGGCCGTCTGCTGGACCAGCGAGTCGTCGCGAGAGGTACGTACTGACGGCATCGCGCACGGTCGCAATTGGGGCGAGCGTTCGTAACCACCGAGGTTCGCCTTGACCACGCCACGCCACGCAATGCCGTCATCTCAACAACGCATCGCCTTTCCCACCAGGAGAAGTACCGATGAAACGTTATCCGCATGTGTTGCGATCCCTGCTGCTGTCTGCCGCGTTAGGGTTGAGCGCCTGGTCGATTGCCCAGGCGTCGCCGACGCTGTTCGTCGGCGATGGCGGGGACAATTCCGTCAAACAGTTCGATTCCGCCAGCGGGATAGCGCTCGGTGCATTCGTCGCTTCAGGGGCCGGCGGGCTGACCGGGCCGAGAGGGATGATTTTTACCGACGGAGAGCTCGTAGTCGTCAACCAGAACGTGAGCACCAGTCCAACAACTGACGCTCCTCCCGGCGAGCTTCTGCGCTTTGACGGCACGACCGGAAACTTTATCCGAAAGCTGGTCGCCTCGAGCGACCTGAATGCACCCTACGCGCCGCGCGGCATCGTGCGCGGTGGACCGGAACGCGCCTTCTACGTCGCGGATGACGGCACACGGGGCAAAACCTGTGCGAATCAGGGCGACGTCAAGAGATACAGCGATACCGGTGCGTTTCTGGGCAATCTCGACCGGGATCATTTCGCGCCGGCGTTCTATCCACGCGGCGTCGTCTTCGGGCCCGACGGGCTGCTGTATGTTTCGGCGAGGGGATGCCCGGTTGCAACCGACCCGAACACACCGCTCATCGGCTACGTCTTGCGTTTCGACCCACACACCAATGCATTCGTCGACATATTCGCGTCCTATAAGAGCATCCCGGATTTGCACCGGCCTGAGGGATTGGTTTTCGACAGCGCAGGTAACCTGTGGGTCACCAGCTTTCGCAATCTGAGCGATGCCGGCGATACGGACAAGATCCTCAAGCTCGACGGCAAAACCGGCGCGCTTCTTGACGAACTCGTATTGTCAAAACCGCACACCAACAGGGCGTATGCGCAGGCCATCATTTTCGGGCCGGGCGGCTATCTGTACATTCCCATCAATGGCAATGAACGCCAGACGACCGGCGAGCTGCGGCGCTGCAATCCCACGACCAAGGCATGCGACGTGATCGTGCCGGCCAACGCGTCCGGCGGAACGCTGCAACAGCCGTGGTACCCGATCTTCAGAAGGAGCAACCCTGCGACGCTCAACTACGAAGAGGATTGAAGCACTGGTGGCGGATAAGCTGGGAGGGGCCTGGCAGCGTGCCAGGTCCCGCGTTCCTTCGAGCGAGGAGGACGTCCACTGAGTCCCGATCAAGGATGAGGCTGGCACGTGAATGGGGGCGGGCCACCCATGGTTGAGGTGGTATTGCAGTAGTTGCTCGTGCAGTCAGAGTTTGTCAAGCAACGCAGGCCCACGCTGCACTTCGGGCAGACCGGCCCGCCACAATCGACATCGGTCTCAAACCCGTCCACCTTCTGGTCCGTGCACGACGGAGCGGGTTCGGGCGCGGCGATATCGAACGGATTCGCTCCCACCTGGACTGTGGCCACCACGGTATTGGAGCCAGGGTCAATGACGGACACCGAGTGGTCGCCCGCATTTGTCACCCAGATATTTAACCCGTCCGCCGAGTAGGTGAGCTTGTTCGGAAATGGACCGACCGGCACGGTGGCGACCACGACCTGCGTGATTGTGTCGATAACGGACACGGAGTTGGAACGAGCGTTCGCAACATACACTTGTCTCGCGCCGGCGAGAATGCTCACGGGACTCGAGCCCACCTGAACTGTGGCGACCAAGGTGTCGTGTGCTGTGTCGATGACGGACACGGTGTTCGATCCGCTATTGGCAACATAGGCGCGCGCCGCTGGCTGTGCGACGGCGATCGCAACCGGAATCGGCCCGACGGCAATGGTGGTCAACAAGTTATTGGTATACCTGTCGAGAACAGATACCGTGTTCGAACGGGCATTGACGACATATATGTGTTGTGACTGAGCGACGGCGTCCTGAGCAGTCGAGGCCAGCGTGAGCATGAGGACTGCCAGGATGCGAAGGGCAGATTCGAGGCTTGCGGCACGCAAGAGAATGCCGACCTTTCCAATGGCGAGCGTGAGTCGCTGATACTTTGCATTCCGGATCATATCGAACTCCAATGAACAATCGACTAAGGCTGCAGCTCCCGACAGAGCGGTCGGCTCGCAGCTCGAAGGATTTCCGTTAAAGGGCGTGCGAGTCGCACGCCATGCCCCGATAGTCCATATGAGGTTTGCCAAGGCGTACGGCTCGGGTAAGGCTACAGCGCCGCTGCAACCTCACCTGAAGTACCGTTCCGTGCTGCGATCTCCTCTCAGCTCTATTGGACGTTGAGGTGGTAGAGCATGTTGATATTGATGATTCCGGGAAGAGTGGCAGAAAAACTCAGCGTATGCTGGCCAGCAGGCAATGGCTTAATTGCAATCCAATAGCCATCCGACACGGAAATCACTGGGCCGCTGGTCGAGAAGCCGGAATAAAAAATGAAATCTTTGATTTGCGAGGGTGCCGTGAAAAAGAATACCGGCGATTGGAAGTGAAATTCGCTCAAAAAGTTGATGTTCACGCCATCGAGTGAGACGGTTAAATCGCTTAATTTCGGCAGCGCCTTTTTCGCATTGGTTGGCAGCGGGACTAGCTGGAGCAGTGCAGCACGGAGGTCGGCACCGCTGAAATTTTGAAGCTCCAGGTTGGACCATTCTTGATTGGCGATGGGAAATAGAATCGGGCTTCCCGCTGGCACTGTGCAACTGCGAACGACTTGCGGTTGCGGCGCTTGCAAGCTAACACCCGTCAGGAAGAAAACGGGCCCGGCCGGCTGGTTTCCGTTATTGCAGGTGTTATCCGCGGTGGCCACGAACGGGTGACTGTTGTTGACGTTGGGGATTTGAAAATAGAATTGCCACCAAGCGGCTGTCCAGTCGCCATAAGTCATGCCTAGAATAAGCTCATTCGGCGCGTAGATGCGGTTGTCGAATGCTTGAGCATGGGGGATGGGATTGGCGCATAACAGCGCGATTGCCAATGCAACTGTGCGTGCTTTCATGATGCTGCCTCCTGATGACTCGTGCGAAGCTGCCTGCTGACGTTGGTCACAAAAGTGATTGACCTTTTTCCCCGGATGTCAAAAACTCGCTACCTTTCCGCGTGGCGTGTCCGTGCCGTTGCCGCCTTGCGCCGAGAATCGAAAGGTGCTTATCAAATCAGATGAAACGGCGAACCGTTCGCGGTCTATTGCCCTGATGAATGACAAGCGGGTGGTAGTTGATTGCGCGCGCAACGGTGCAGACGCAAAGCCGCAGGACAGGCACGCGATCGTTGAACATGCGAACTGCATGGCGCGACGTCGCCCGCCAAGGAGTTGGACTTTGTCCACTTGACACCTCCATCTGCGATTTTCAATCTTGGGGGAACGCGCAGTGCGCGAGCAGCGCGAACGCGAGCACGATGGCGGTGACCAACACCACGAGGAAATCGATCAGGAGATACGTGTTCTTGTTCACGAAAGCTCCTTCCAGGAGGCTCGACGACTTCCGATGGCAACGGCGCACCCGGCCCGCAATCGCCCGGGTAGGGCGAACGGGCGAGCGTTGACACGCGTCGGCGCTCTCCGAATTTCAGCAAACGAAGAGGTAAACGCGTGCGCGCACCGGATGGGTGCGTTTGGGCGCTACTGGCAAAGGATCGGGAATGGGTGTCGTGTGCAAGTGTCCATGGTCGCCGATTCGTCTTGGTTGACTACTGCGCTGTCCCCGGACACCACTAACGCTCACGATAAGGTGAGTAACGACATCTATTTGGGCTGGTAGAGAAAGCGTAGAACAGCGTTTGTCGAACCGCAACCCGTTATTTATTTGAAATCAACTTACCATTGTCTAATCCGTGCATTGCGAATCGACGCTGGTATGAAGAAAGCAGGTTTTTAAAACGCCAATTGAATCGGGAGGCTTGAAAACGTTATAAACCAGGGATGCCAATCCCTTGATATCAACTGGTCGATGAAAATGCGGGCAGCCGGGCCTGCCAACAAAAACCCCCGCAAATGCGGGGGCGGAGGTCACACAGTTCGCGCATCTCGTTCCAACATGTTGGCGACCGTGCGGCTGCGCATTACTTCACGATGTCGACGAGTTCCACTTCGAAGTTCAGCGTGCTGTTCGGCGGAATCGGACCGACGGTCCGGCTTCCATATGCCGTGTCCGGCGGGCAGGTGAGCTTCGCCTTTCCGCCGACCCGCAGCTTTTGCACGCCTTGGGTCCAGCACGGAATAACCCGATTGAGCGGGAACGTGGCCACGTCGCCGTGCTTGGCCGAGTTGTCGAACTCCGTTCCGTCGGCAAGGGTACCCCGGTAGCGGACCTTGACTACGTCGGCCGCGCTCGGGTGGGCGCCGGTTCCCTCCTGCGTGATTTCCACTTTCACGCCTGACGGCAGACTTTCGACGGTCCCGGCAGCGTGGGCTGCCGACGCACAGATTGCCAGGATGCCGACGGCCAGCATTCGTTTCTTCATATCCCCTCCTTGACGATGGCGGTTAATTCCGCGTGATATCGTCAACTGAGGTTGTTATCCGCGTCAAGCCCTGCAGGAAACTCGTCATAGTCGCCTGAGAGACAGGAAACGTGCTCATGCAACGATTTGCGCCCACGCGTCAAGGCGGTCTGACCGTTACTTTCAACTTCACCTGAAGCAAGGTCAGTGCACCGAGCACGAACACGGCGACGGTCCACGCGCCGTCATGATGCAACAGCACCGCGGCAGTCGCGGCGATGCCCGCCAGTCCTTGCTGCAGGAAGCCACACAAGGCCATCGCGTGCGCGCCGTAGTCCCGAGCATCGCTGACGGCGGTCGCCATGCTGTTGGGAAACAACACCGCCTGGCCAAAGGTCGTCAGGCAATACAGCGCGATGAAAATCCACAGTCCGGCGAAATGGTTCAGCAGGCCGCCCAGCCAGCACGCCAGCATCAGCGTGGTGGCCAGCGCGATCAGCGCTGCGCCGGCATGCATCAGCCGCACGCCGCCAAGTCGGCTCACAATGCGATTGACGAGCATCGCGCCGCTGAAATAGGCGACGCCGAGCAGCAGCCCTATACTGCCGAAGCTTGTCACCGCGAGCCGAAAATGTTCCTGGAACACGAACGGACTTACTTCCTGCAAGGTTACGGTCGTGGCGAATCCCAACCCGCCCGCGCAGGCGGGCCACAGGAACCCTTGGCGCCGCAGCATGGCCCAGTAGGTGCCGGCCATGCCCGACGTGACGGCGGTGCGCCGTCCCGCCTTCAAAGGCACCGAATATGACAGGCTGATCGCCAGCGCGGCCGTGACGGCCATCAGCACGAAACCGGCGTGCCAATGGCTGTACTGACCGATCAGCCCGCCGATGAACTGGCCACCGCCCAGTGCCGTGATGAAGGCGATCGACAGCACGGAGAGCCGTCGCGCCAGTTCGTCGCCATGCCAGTTGTCCCGCACGATGATTCTGGCGATGATCGCCGCACCACCGCCCGCGATGCCCTGAATGGCGCGCAACACCAGCAGCGCCGGCGCGGATCTGCAGCTTGCGAGCAGCATGCTGCTGGTCACGAACAGCAGCAAGGAAATCAGCAAAGGGCCGCGCCTGCCCCAGCGTTCCGCGGCGGCGCCCCAAAACAGAACAGGCAGTGCCGCGCCGATCACATAGGAGGAAATGGACAGCTCGGCGGTACCCTGAGTCATATTCAGTTCGCGCATGACAATGGGCAAGGACGGCAAATAAACCGTCGTTGCCATTTGCGTCATGAAGACGATCAGGCACGCCAGCGCCATCGTACGAAACGCCGTAGCGGGGCTTGCCAGGGGCGCGTCGGCGGCGAAAGCGGGCTTGTCACTCATGGTCGGCCTTGAGCTGTATGGCGTTCCTGGTATTGGCGAGTGAATGCATGGAATTTCCGGAGATGATCGGCCAGTGTCGATTCGTGCTCGAAAGAGATGAATTTTGCCATGCGATATGGCGGTTTATCGAACCCCGGCGAGGCTAGTTTTTTCGGTGGGAAAGTCTAAATAACATTTCGGCATGATAGTATTTTTACTTGTAAGGGATCGCGCTTTTGTGTGGCGTACCTGTACTTGTTGAATCGTTGAAGCTTCCAGAAGGTATAGCGGCTGCGTCGGCAGTGGTTGGTGCGATTGCCTACATGTTCTGGGCGTTGATGTTCTGCTGCCCAAGGTGCGGAACCCCGTTTCTGTGGGAAATTCGCGGCCATTGGGGCATTCCCCACCTATTGGCGGGAAAGAAATGCAGAGCCTGCAGCTTAGCCACGCGAGATGTTTATGCCAAAGGAACGCAGAGAGGGCGGGCGCCCCGAGTCAGCGCGAGCAATCCCGATTCTTGAATCGAAGTGCCTCAGTTAACGCAAATGGAAATCGAGGAGACGAGGAATGAGCCGTCGAATCTACCTCAGACATCCAAGTCGCGATGATGTGGTCTCAATCGCGACGGGGTTCAATTGGTCGGCATGCCTTCTCGGTCCGCTTTGGGCGATTGCTAAAAGGCAGTGGCTAATCGGCGTCTGGTTGCTCGCCGGGAACGCCGCAATAGCTTGGGCCGATGCAGTATTGGCGCAGGCAGGTGTGTCAATTACTCTTGGCAGCGTGATAAGCCTCGTGTCGACCCTGGTCTTTGCTGCGTTCTGCGGTTACAACGCTAACCGATGGCATCTTCGAGCCTTAAAAAGGAAGGGCTATCAGGTTGTCTAGTCCCGTATGGCTCATCTGTCAGCGGTCAGATATGGCCGACACGTTCATCGTAAATTGCCTGCCGCTCGGTGAGCACGACTAAGTCTGTAAATCTGCTTTAGCAATCCGCATCGGAGAGTTGCATCAACCCTTGCAGACCCTGGCGCGTCGTTCGCCTAGGAGGGGTTCTAGCCCCCAACTGAGGTCCAGGGTATAGACCCATCCGGCGTCTGCCTTCTCGCCGGCGTATTGCAAATTGGCGGAATAGCCGTTCTTACGGTAATGCGCGGTTCGCCCTCCAAGGTCGCGCCACCAATCGCGTACCGGTTCTTCCGTCTGAAATTTCCACCCGAGTCGTGCAAGCTCCCCATCGTAATACTGGCGAATCTCCGCATACGTGGCGGTTGTCGAGTACATGCTGCCTGTCAAGGCCTGACTCGTCTTGTGGTCAGCGTAAAACGATACGACGGTTGCTCCGGGCAAAGGTTTGATAGCTTGGAACTCCCGCTCCAGTATGTTCTGCGCCGATGCTGCCTTGGGGGTGTTAACACGGTGGTCATAAATCGCAAACGCGATAAAGGCGGATAGGAACACAGCCGAAGCGATGCTGATGACGACCTTCCTAAAATCCCGGCCGCCTGGCATCTCCGAGATGGTCGCTCCAAGCGTAGAAGTGATACTGCCTGAGATGTATGCAATATCATTTTTCGAGAGCCACCAGCCAAATTTTATGAATCCGACACCTGCCGCCGGCAAAGCGACCGCGATGGCGATGGGGATAAAGCCTTGATAGGAGGCAGGCGATTCACACAAGGCATCGGCTGCACCGGCTCGCATGCGCGCGACTCCGAAAACTGCGTGCGCTAACAGGAGTAGACAGCCCACGGTCGCGCTCGCCAACCAAAACGTCATGAATATTTTGATGGGGGTGAACATCGTGAACCGTCCATCAAGGACGACCTTGCCATCGTGCTGCTCGAACGTGCCCATGAAGCACGGTTTGAAACTGTTCCCGTAGAACGGAATTACTCTTTGCAGCCGCACTGAGCGTTCCGTGACGCGGCCCACAACTGCCTGGGTCGGGGGCAGCAGACAGGACAGCACGCTGGGCTTAATGACCGCATGAAGGCGCTGGACAGACTCGTCAACGGAGTAGCTACTGGCAAATCGGGCAGGAATGCTCGGATAAAGCCAGTGCCAGAGCTTGAACAGTGCATTCATTGGCGCTCCCCACATCGCGGATGCAACTCAGGCGGTATATCGTTAACACCGGTTGGCGATGAGCCTCGGTTATCGCCGGTTTCGTCGGTAGTGCGCCACAAACGCAATGAATGAATCGAGATGCTTTCGGTAGGCGTCTTCAGTGCGAGCACTGAGCGCGAAGAGGAGGATGTACTCCCCCTCTTCATCGTATGCGATGCGCTCCCAGTTGCCGGCTTGACCGGTAGCTGGCGCAAAACTGTATGCGGCGAGCGCTCTGCCGTCACCATTGACCACGGCAGGTGCCTTCACTATCCGGGCTTTCGGCACTTCTCCCTGATATTCTGCACGGTCGCCTTCGATGAAGTCAGCTAGCGTGGTCGCTGCTTTGCCTTTGTAGATAGCCTTGGCGTAAATAACTACGTCGGCGTTTGAGAAAGTGCTTCCCTGGGGCGCAAATGCGTTGACTTGATAGAGCCGACTGGAGCCCTCGTCGCGGAGCCACCCCGGTGGGGCGTCCACAACAGGACGCCGCCAGAAGCAAATCTTGTCGCCACAGGAAGGAGAGGCGAACCCTTCAGTCTCCGCCGCTGCCGTCAGGTTGACGACAATCAGGCTGCCTGACGAAATTCGAGCAAACATCCTTGACGGAACAATTAGAGCGATTTCTGTAGACACTTGTATCTTTGACGCTTCAGGGCTGCGTCTCGAACATGGACAACTGAAACAGCTGGAGAGCCTGGCCGCATCCGGGTTTCGATTGGTATTCTCCGAAATGACCCTGAAGGAGCTTCGCAGGCATCTGGCAAAGAAGACTGAAGAGGCACGCTCCGCGCTACAAAAGGGACTCGCAGAATCAGTCAACTACTGGGCGCTCTCGGAGGAGAGGCGGCATCAGATTTACGAGGAGATTGTTGGCAACGCGGACTTTAAAGGCAAAGCAGAAGCTAGGCTTACGGTGTTCCTTGAACGGTGCAAGGCCGAGCGTATTGGCGTCCGGGAAAATCTCGACGTCGACAAACTCATATCTTCCTATTTCGAGCCGAAAGCACCCTTCGAATCTACTAAAGACAAGAAAAGCGAGTTCCCAGACGCGATTGTGCTTCTGTCGCTAGAGTCATGGGCTGCCAGGGAGCAGACGTCAATCCTATTCGTCACGAAGGACCAAGGATGTCAACGTACTGCGGGACTGCGGCGCGCCTTGCGGCAATAGACGACCTTGGTAATGCCCTAACGCTTGTTCAAGAGCGAAACGCCCATACGCGTCAGCTGACGGACTTGGTTGCTCAACGCATCGGGCAAGGCATGTATCACGATTTCGTCGCAGAACTTACCGAGCATATATCGGAAAACATCCAATACTTTAACCTCATTCCCGAGGCATCCTCGGCTTTCTATTTCGATGCTGAGATTGAGGGCGAGTACGTAAATGGTGCGAGTCTTGAAGTGGCAGATGGAACTCCGATTCTTAAGCCGATTGGCTATGTCGACGATGTGCTCACGGTACAAGGCAACGTTAAAGTCGACCTTGATGTAGATGGCGTCTTCTCATTTTCTGTGAAAGACGGTATCGACAGAGACATGGTGCGCATCGGCACCGGCCGTGCTGAGACCAACCTTAGCGTGAACGTCGAGGTGTTATATACCTTCGAAGATTTCGAACACGGCGAGCCGGAACTCGTCCAAATCGAAGTCGTTCCGACGACAATCGAGGTTGACTTCGGAGAGGTTGGCCCAGATTACGAATCCTGACCCGGGACTAGATTTATGCGCTGCTGGAAGGTTCGCTCGGGCTCGCCTCGCGAGCGCCAGTAGCATCGGTAGCCGTTCCATGCGCGCCACTTATCGGATTCCGTGCCGGGCGAGCAGTCGGTCGAAAAACTCGGCAACGCGGCGCTGCGCCTCAGGACCGACCTGCGGTTTCTCTCCAAGGGCCACGTCACGGAATTCGTATCCGCCGAAGCGATATACCTCGTAGCCCATCAATCGAAGCCGCCGGTCTTCCATTGCCATCTCGGCGTAGAGTTCTGCGTTCGCGATGTAGCGCTCGGGAGCGCGCTGGTCTTTCACCGCGTAGTGATGGCGCCCATCTATCTCAATAACAATGCGGACGCCTTGCTCAAGCATGAGAAGGAAGTCCATGCGCTGCCGCGCCAAGAATTTCTCATCGCCCCGCTGACGGCGCGTGTACGGGTCGTAGTGCAGATAGACCTGCGGAATCAGAGCCGGCAGTCGCTCGTCGAGAAGTTTGTTGAAGCGTTTGTAGTAGCCGTGAAAAATCGCGTACTCGCCGGCCGAGTTGGTGCCGATGACGGAATCGCGCAAACGCGTGTACAAAATCCTCGAGCCTTCGGTTTCATCTACACCATGAATCTCAGCGTACCAGTCGCGAAGGTCGCTCCATAAGAGCATCCCCGAGCTGGGAAGCGGCTGGTCGTAGACGAGCACCTTGTCCGCATGCTTCGTGATTTCGACGTCATTGTTCAGCGCGTCGCGAAACACGAGCTCCGGTTTCTCACCTGTCGACGCGAAAATCAGATTCTTCATCGTTCCGGCGACGCCAGCCTGAATGCGGACGACGCCGTAAATCGCATATCCCGATTCCACGGCAGTTTGCTTCAGAGTGAAACCATCTCGTTTCAAGGCGTCGCTGATGGCGCTGGCGAGCTCAGCCTGTTCGGCATCGCGCCGGGTCATCGGATGGACAAGTTTTTCGAGTAAAGCGAAGAAGCGAAACTGAGAGCACGTCAACGCGCCGCATTCAATGAGCATCTCCTCGCTGGTCCAATCAGGGTTGCGAAGATAGTGCTGGTCTATCTGAGCCTCCAAGCTGGAGTTATCCAGCCACAACGACCCGCCATCGCGTAGCGCCGCAGCGCCAAAAACTTCCGCCAGGCTTTCCAGGACCGGAGCATCCCCGAACAGCGTATCAAACCGATTCAGAACTTTGAGGACGTCGCCGCGAACAAGCTTGCTCACGCGGTGCTGACTATGCACCGTCAACTCGACGAGCGCTTCCATCAAGCTCTCATCCGGATATTTGAGGAGCACCTTGCGCGCGAGCTCGACAAGCGCGTCTTCGCTCAAATCGGCGATTCTCGTGCTGACGTATGACCTTTTGCTGGCGTGCGCCTCTGTTTCATCGCCGGGTCCAACGGACGGCTGAATACCCAGCTGCGTGCACACGCGTGGAAGGTTGTACGATTTGACTTCGTGCAGAACAGCTGGAATCAGCGTCCTTATCGACTCGAAGGAAACTGCCGGGACCTTGATGCTCGAACCGACCATGAAAGATGCCTCCTGGTTTCGCACTTGCTCATCGCCTCAATCGAGGCCTTCGCAAAAGCATGCATTGTTTCTGCAAAAATAGCAGCCGCCAAGGCAGCGAGGACATCGGTCATTGCATGGAAGCCGGAGTTGCGTTCCCGTCGAACATCGCGCCGGCCGCGCGTCGAGAGGCGCCTACCTGATGGAGCCATTGAATGGAAATCATCGTTGAGACGTATGTGCCCACTGGCGAGCCTTCGTCCGCCGGCTTGCGCGTGAGGCCGCTTCCTGGGCAAGGGGTCGACCCAAAGCTCAAAGTCGAGTGCAGCCGGTCCATGCGGAGACAGTATCCGGCCGGCTCGCTGTTCCGGCTGGCGGTGAAGCTGACTGACCGCGAAGGCACACAATTTCTATACGCTCACCATGCCGCGCCGTTCGAGCACGTGAGCCGCGAAGAAGCGAAACGATTCATTTCGACCATGTTTCGCGCTAAACCGGTCGAAACACCTCGATAGGAACACGGCGACGATGCAGCAGGCTACCTATAAAGGTTACGTGCTATGGGGCCACGCCATCGAGCAGCAAGAGGAGATTCTGGCGCCCGAGCGGTATGCGGCGAGCGGGACCATTACTCGCGAGCGGAAATTCGTAGAAGCCTCGGGAATTCTTGGCGTTTTCGATACCGAGGAAGAAGCGCAGGATGCCGGTCTGTCGTGGGCGCGCGCTTGGGTCGACTCGCACGGATAGCAGGGCCCATCCCCCGTTGCAATTGCCACCGTGTTGGACGCGCACGTCATGACCTTTCGGCAGATGCTCACGGCGGTAGTACAGCGGTGAGCGAACGATAAATTCCTCCCGCCATTTTTCTCACGTCACCGCGCGATTTGTTCATCAGGATGTTCGTGGTCGAAAAGAACGGCAAGAAAGGCTCAGAGGGCATGGTCCTCACTTCACCATCTACCAGCCTGTGCTCGAGCGCCGCGCCGAACCAGTTCTCGGGTAGAGGATGGAGAGCATCAGGGTTGCGAATCAGGACGGTCCCCTGCCGCCAGGTTTCAAGGGGCCAATCTTTATCGCCCACCTCGTAGACGAATGGACGCGGAGTTGCTGCGTTGGGGTCGTGCCGGTAGCAGGAGCCCCATTGAAGCATCCGAACGCCCTTCGCCATGAACGCGCCTTGATGACCCATGCGGTTGAACTTGGGGATGGTTCCCGTATTGCAAAACAAAACGGCCGAAATGTGCTCCGCATCGGGCTGCCGGAAAAAGCCAGACGGTATGCGCTTGTCGCCGTGCTGGTGCTCTTCGAGTTGGTGGCCTTCGATGACAAGATTTCCTTCTTCGTCGTGCCGCCAAGTTTGACCGAGGCCGTACAGGTATCGCACCAAGGGTACGTCGGAGGTCGCCAGCGCGCCGGCCGTGTGGAAATCCTGAATCGCCAAAATCAGTGGCTTGTCCGCAACCTGAGGAAGCCCCCAATATTTCTTCTTGAGCTTCGAGAAGAGCGGGCTTCCCAGTCGGATGGGAATCGTGTGTTCCAGCTCCTCCGCGGCTTCCTGGCGCTTCCTGAAATCGGGGACCGCGTCATAGGGCTGGATTGCGCCGTTCCCCTGCGGGTTGGCTGTCACAGCCTCGACGGCTGCGGTCACGCCATCCTTGGTGATGAGGAAATCGGGGCGGTCGAAGCTCCTGTCCAACTCGTGGCCAGCGTCCTTCAGCATCACCGAAAGGAAGAACTCGAAGGTGCGCGCGTCAAGGCCGAACGTCTGAAACTGCTCGACGAAATTGCCGTCTGGGTCGGAAAACTCTTCCTGAAGCTGTCTGATGAGTTGGCGTGCCGGAGCGTACCCAGGTGCATCTCGCAATGTTATGAACTGCGGATGCAGTTCGCTATCAGGCTTCCCCAGGTCGGCGAACAGGTCGATAGGCATCTGAATTGGCTCCCACTATCGCGCTTCGGCGCCACGCCGGCGCAAGTTTGCGTCATCGCTCCTCGGCACGTCGCTGAGGATGTCCGGCGCGGCGGAGGCCACCCTGGCACCGGCACCGCCACCGCCACTCGGTACGGCTACATAGCACCGTTGTGTCGCATGGGGCTAATGAACTTCTCGGGCAACTCGATAAGGTGAAAATGACTGCCTTCAGTCACGCGGTCGAAAACTGCGACGCTTTCATCGAATGAGGCGGCGAGAATGCTCTGCAGCTGCTTCAGTCCGCTCATGAGGTTCACAAGCGCCTTCTGGCTCGTCTCGCTCATCGAATGCTGACCCGGCTCATCGAACATCAACACGCTCGGGTGATTCCCTGCATAGTCCCGTGTCGCCGACGTTTGATAAACCGCGAGCAGGAATGCCCAGATAAGCCGGACAAAGTCACTCGCCGATGATTCGGACTTCACGTTTCGCTTCAGAACCTCACGCAGCGTGATGTCACCCAATGCCGGAAGCAAGGTCCCTGCATTGACTTGGACTTCCGGGATGTCGGCGCTCGTGTAGTTGAACGCCGATGCGTTTGCGCGAAAGTTCTTTTCGAGAACCGAAATCTTGATGCGGTCTCTCTTGCTGTACAGGTCGCTCGGGAACTTCGCACGCTCTTCCTCGGCGCCGACAAGCTTTTCCACGAGCTCTTCCGCGCGCTCGAGGAAGGTCGACAGCCGGGACTCCGCACTCTGCATCGAGCGGATGTCTTGCTCGAGAGTTATCTGCTTTCTGACGTCGGCTTCGAGTGTTGCATCCGACTGCGAGATGTTTTTCCTGAGATTTACGACGTAGGTTCGCTGCTGCGCTATCTCGCTCTCCAACGCTGCGATGTGGCCGGCGGATTGCTCGCCCATATTCTCCAAACCAGCAATCTGCCCCTTGAGCATACGCAGCTGCGCTTCGAGGTAATCGATGTTGTGCTGCAAATCCATCGGTGTCACGCCGTCCGTGTGAGGGAGCAGAGTGTTCTCCATGTTGGCGCCGCAAGTTGGGCACTTTCCTTCGGCAGATTGAAGCTGGAGACTGGCGCCCAGGTCGTGCAGCTTCCGGGTCGTCTTGTTTTTGCGAAGGTCGGACTCCGCCTGTTGGAGGAGCTGCCGAAACTCGACCAGGCTGTTCTGTCGCAGTCGGGCTTCACTCGACAGCGTCTCATAGCGCGCCATGAGCATGTCCAGCCTGGCGGTTTGCTCATTCAACAGGTCGATAACATCTGGGGTCGCCGACGCCGGGCCGATTTTGCGGCGGCGCTCAATTGCATGCCACTGCTCCGTCTTATTCGACACAGCTTGCGATACAGCAACGTTTTCCGATTCGATTCTCACCCAGAGAGTCGCGTGGCCGGGCTCGAACGACCTGTGGAGGGTTTTGGGAATACCTTGCGCCGATACGCCCACCATGCGCAGAGCAGCCTGCAGCTCAGAGAGATTGTCCGTCCATCGAGCTTGCAGTTGGTTGATGAGCTGTTCGTTGAGCGCTCGCTCCTCCTCGAGCTTGAAATTGTCGAGGCCCAATAGGTACTGAACAACTCGAGTCGGCGCACCTAGGATTTGGTAGAACGGGATGTTCGCTATGTAGTCGGTCCAGCCTCGCTTCTGTTCGATGAACAATGCGGCGGCGACGACTTGCGGATAAAGCCGGGTGAGCCCGCCCACCGAGGATTGCACGCGAGGCAACTGCATGCCGAGAAAGGTCTCGAGGTAGCGCAGAAACCCGCGCTCGTACTGCGCGGCGCCCGGGTCGTGCAGGAAGAGCGGCGTGGGCTCGCCGGCAGCATCATCGGGCTTCGTGACCAAGGCGCCGTCAAATGCTTCGACGAGTCTGGTCTGTTTGCTTTCATTCCGGATAGGGCGCCGGAACGTGATGACCTTCCCTGAGTCGTTTTCGACTTCCACCAGGACTGCGGACTGGCTGATGATTCTCGTCTTGCCGTCGAACTGGAAGCTGTCGCGCACGGCCGATGTCAGGGCGCGCTCACCCTTAACGCCAACCAGTTCTTCAAACCCGAGACCGTACATCAAGGTGTTCACCAGGGTACTTTTACCCGATGAGTTGCGACCTTTGATGATGTTGAGTCCGGCCTTGAACGGTGTACGGAAACCGAAGGTCTCACCGTCGCTGATGATTCGAATTTCAATTCCACGAATGAGCATACTAGACCCACTTCTCCACGATACTGTCGACCATTTTCTCGGTTATAGACGTCTTGAGTCCGCGCAGGAAGGCGGCGTCTTCGTCGTACAGCTGTTCGTCCAAAGCTCGCTGGCAGAATGAGCTGCCCTTGTCCGTCAGCACCACCGTCTTGGCGGTCGCGTCGATGAGCCCATCTGCCGCGGCCAGAGTCATTGCCGTCTGTACAGTCGGGTCGAGGCCCCAAGCCGGAAAATCGATTTCCTGGCTCTTGGCGGCACGAATGAGCTTCTCCCTTCGTGCGTCGTCTTTCAATACCCAATTGAATAGCTGCAGCCTGACGAGGCTGGACTTTCGCCCGCGCGACGCGAGCAACAGCACAAGCAGAAGCTGCGTAATCTTGAAGAGCGGTCGATGGTCAGGAAGTACGGATGAGGGGCGGACGTTGAACTCGAGGAATGCCATTATTGGACCGGCTCCGAGAAGTCAAGCTGGCATACGGCAAGCCAGCGCGCGACGACGAGGTCTGCAAGAGTGCGCGTTTCGCTGAAACCGACAACACCTCCGAGCTCTTTCTCCAGCCGGGTGCCAAGTTCAGCTCTGACCGATTCCACTAGCTCGTTGGGCTCGCCGGTCCAGAAATACTTGAGTTCCTGCATCTCGTCAGCGTAGAGGCCAATGACACGAATGACTTGTGCAAAGGCCTGAGGTGACGTCCGCTCAATCGTGGCGAGGTGGTGGTCGCAGCGTAAGAATTTGCCTTGGACAAGCTTGTTGAATTCCGACAGCTCGGCTTCAAACGTCGGGCTGGCCTGCCTCGATTTGAGGCGCATGCGGTTCTTTCGAGCGATGAGCTTGTCGTACTCCTCGGGAGCTTCCGGCAAGGCAATCGACTTGTCTACCGCCGGGCCAAGCTGCAAAGCAGTCCCCGCGTTGCGCCTGCATTGCTCGAACTCGCTGGAGTAGTAGCCGGCGTCCAGAAGCGAGATGTTGAAGTCTTCGGTGAGGATGGTGAGCTCCCATTTGCGGGCATCCTTTTCCTTCTTCCGGGCGTGCTTGTGGAGCTCGTTGTCGTTTATCGTCGGCGTCACAAACAGCCAGTTGCGAATCCTCGTGGAGCCGATGCGCTCGGCTATCTGTTGCGCATAAGATTTGAGCTTGCCAACGTCGCGCGTAATCTTGTCGCGGATGTTGTCGTAGAGCTCTTCCTGCGTGTAGTGCCGTTCCGGACAGTAACATTGGAACGCGAGACCGTCCGTCGTCCAACCTTCGATTCCAAAGTCGCCAGGCGAAGCTGGCATGTGCTGATATGACGGTCCGTATTTCAATTTGAACGCCGACTGGCACAAGCGCTCCCAGCTTGTGCCATCGAAAGTCCCGAAATCGGTTTGTATCACGAAGCCCCCAATCTACATATATCGTCCAGGTACGACTCTTCTCGTGCGGTCTCCGTAACCGACAAAACGGGCATATTGGTGACGCTCAAGGAGAACACCGCTTCTGTTCACTCGTCGCACACTTGTGCAGGCAGGTCTGACCTTTCGGGCGATTATGTGTGCGCATCATCTAAAAATCTACCAGTTAGTGCAGTTTTCTCCAGTGACATCCTCGCCGCGAAACAATGACCAGGGCGCGGCGCACCAACGACGCGGACCAATGTGCGGGGGTCACGTGGTCCGAGTGCCAGAGTCTGGCTGTTGCTCGCGCGCGGCTACATGCAAAGCCCAAGTGGATGGCGCTGACTGGCGACTTTTGACGGCGTGCTCATGCTTCAGAATACGGTCGTGTAGCGCTTTCATCGCGTTTTCCCCGTACTGATGCAACTGAGCGGCCGGAAGTCCGGAACTGTATCGACCTTTCGCTGCCAACTTCCAGGCCTGTATTCCGAGCCGCGCACAGCCCAGCGTTATGTCATCACATGTGCCGCACGGGTCATAAAAGTCCGCCCTGTTGCGGATGTGCTGCGCGGTATCCCTATGTGCATTGGGGAACTCACGCAGGTCTGCCGCCATGTCGTTTGGCAGCCACTTCCACTGGATGTCCTTCGGATACGAAAAGGCGGGAAGGTGAACTCGGTCCAAGGGTTCGTGGCTTCCGCGCTGAACTGCCTCCTGCTGTGCTTCGCCGTCCGTGTAAATCATCTGGACGCAGGCGCGCATGTAGCCTTCGAGTTCTTCGACTGCCAACAGGGCAGCCAGGAACGACTCGCGGTCGCGCTCACGCCTGTCTTTACCTCGCGCGAACAAGCCGTTAATTATCGCGCCCATCGCCGAGCCAATAACAGCCGATGATGTTGCGATTTTCAACCAGTCATAGCTATCGAGTGCCATAGCGTTCCATGCGGCTGCTGTTTTGTGGCCGGATACACCTTCAAAGTCACGAAGCGCAAGACAGTGCACACGCTCCGAATCGCCATCGACGTCGGCTTAGAGCCCGTCCATCCCTGTTGTCGGGAATATTGTATCTGTGTGATAACCGTTAAGACGAACGCCGATAAGGTTGACGCGGCGCGTGACTACCTGCGGAACGCGGTGGCGGCGCTGAAGTGAGTGCGCGTGGCCGCCAGGCGGAAACTGGCGCGGCGGGCGCGGTGATGCGGATAGAGAGACCGGGAACTGCGGGGAAACGGGGCCAGAGCACCGGTCCGCCCGCTCGATGGATTCATTCCGTGACACTTTTTTCGGAATTTCCCTTCGAAAACAGGCGATTTGGTGTCGACGGATTAGAAGCGTTTACGTTGTAAAATCAAGTGTTTGCAGTCGCGTAACGACTTCTTACGCAGAGATTTCGCCGTTGTGTAACGACTTCTAATCCATATTGCCAATTTCGACAATCCCACCCCACCCACTACTCCACCGTCACCGACTTCGCCAGATTCCTCGGCTTGTCGATATCCGTCCCCCGCGCAAGCGCCGCATGATACGCAAGCAATTGCATCGGGATCGTATGCAAAATCGGCGACAACGGCCCGTAATACTCATTGAGCCGAATGACCTCGATCCCCGCACCCGGCGACAGCCCGCAATCGACATCGGCGAACACGAACAACTGGCCATTGCGCGCACTGACCTCGTGCATGTTCGACCGTAGCTTTTCCAGCAGCGCATCGTTCGGCGCGACCGCGATGACGGGCATCTCGTTGCTCACGAGCGCGAGCGGCCCATGCTTCAGTTCGCCGGCCGGATACGCCTCCGCGTGGATGTACGAAATCTCCTTCATCTTCAGCGCGCCTTCTAGCGCGATCGGGTAGTGCATCCCGCGCCCGAGGAACAGCATGTTCTCGCGGCGCGCGAGCAGTTCCGACCACGCGATGATCTGCGGCTCGAGCGCAAGCACCTTCGACATCGCGTCGGGCAAGTGACGCAGCGCGCGAAGATGGCGCTTCTCGTCGTCGTCGCCAAGCCGCCCGCGCACCTGCGCGAGCGCGAGCGTCAGCAGGAACAGCGCGACCAGCTGCGTGGTGAACGCCTTCGTCGACGCGACACCGATCTCGATGCCCGCGCGCGTCACGAACTGCAGCGCGCATTCGCGCATCAGCGCACTCGTCGCGACGTTGCAGATCGCGAGCGTGTGCCGCATGCCGAGCTGTCTGGCGACATGCACGGCGCCCAGCACGTCGGCAGTCTCGCCGCTCTGCGACACCGCGACGACGAGCGTGCGCGGATTCGGCACGCTGTCGCGATAGCGGTACTCGCTCGCGATCTCGACGCTGGCCGGCAGCCGTGCGATGCTCTCGATCCAGTACTTCGCGGTGAGCGCCGCGTGATAGCTGCCGCCGCACGCGAGCAGCAGCACCGAGTCGACGTCGTTGAATACGCGCCAGGCCGCGTCGCCGAACAGCTCCGGCATGATCGACGTGACGTCGAGCAGCGTATCGGCCACCGCCTGCGGCTGCTCGAAGATCTCCTTCTGCATGTAGTAGCGATACGAGCCGAGATCGGCTGCGCCGCTGTGCGCGGCGACCCGCTGCACGGTGCGCTCGACGCGCCGGCCGTCGGCGTCGACGATCCAGTAGCGATGCAGCTGGATGTCGGCGACATCGCCGTTCTCCAGGTACGCGATCCGGTCGGTGATGCCGGACAGCGCGATCGCGTCGGACGCGAGGAAGTGCTCGCCATCGCCGACACCGACGACGAGCGGCATGCCGTCGCGCGCGCCGACGATGCGGTGCGGCTCGTCGCGGCACATCACCGCGATCGCGTAGCTGCCCCGCAGCCTGGCGACCGCAAGCCGGACCGCATCGAACAGGTCGCCGTCGTACAGGTGATCGATCAGGTGCGCGATCGCCTCGCTGTCGGTCTGGCTCGCGAACACGTAGCCATGCGCCTCGAGTTCCGCGCGCAGCGCGTCGCAGTTCTCGATGATCCCGTTGTGCGACAGCGCGATGCGCGCATTTTCGTCGCCTGGCGAGAAATGCGGATGCGCGTTGAGCGTGACGGGTGCGCCGTGCGTCGCCCAGCGCGTATGGGCGATCCCCGTGTAGCCCGACAGCGCCCGCTCCGCGATCTCGCGGTGCAGGTTCGCGACGCGCTCGACGCCGCGCGCCCGCACGAGCGCCCGGTCGCGGTACACGACGACGCCGCACGAGTCGTAGCCGCGGTATTCAAGCCGCTTCAGGCCGTCGACGAGATTCGGCAGGATGTCCCGCTGGGCAACGGCTCCGACAATTCCACACATGGCGCGCTCCTTGGAAGGTGCTGTTTCGGTCAGTGACAGCGATGGTAGGGGCGGCTTGATGGAATTAAATTTCAATAATGAATCGATATTGAAATGGATCGGCGGTCACGTATGATGCTGAAATTAAATTTCACATACGGCTGACCGGAGGTGACCTTGGCGAGCGTGACCCTCGACGACCTCGACCTGCGCATCCTCGCGATCCTGCAAGCGGATGCGTCGGTGTCGAACCTGGAACTGGCGGAGCGCGCGCTGTCATCGCCGCCGACCTGCATGCGCCGGGTGCGCCGGCTGCGGGAGGCGGGCGTGATTCGCCGGCAGGTTGCGATTCTCGATCAGCAGATGATCGGCTCGGCCGTCACCGCGATCATCGAGATCAGCCTCGACCGCCAGACGGCGGAAGACTACGACGCGTTCGAGGCTTACGTGTGCGCCGAGCCGGCCGTCACGCAGTGCTATCGCGTGTCGCCGGGGCCGGACTTCGTCGTGCTTGCGGATCTCGCGGACGTCGCCGGGTACGACGCGTTCGCGCGACGGCTGTTCACCGGCGCATCGAACGTGCGGAACGTGCGGACGTTCTTCTCGACACATCGCGCGAAGTTCGAGGCGAACGCGCCGGTCGCGCATGCGCTGCGCAAGCACGGATGAGCATCGGCGACGCGCAACTGGGCTACGATTCGACGTCGTCGTTCATCGGGCTCTTTCAGGCGAAATTCATCGTGACGCCCGGCGCGTTCGCGAAGCGGGCGACACGGCGGATGACGATGGCCGGTTGAGTTCGGGCAGGCAGTCAGAACGCTTGATTGCCGGCTGCACGCACGCGAATGGCCCGTATCGTACACCGGCATGCGTGTTGAAAGGAGGGCGCGGGTTCACCGGGTTACATCAGGAATGCAGACGATCCGCATGTACTGACGCGACCCGCGCGTCAGAACGCTAGCGTCTGCTGAGCCCGATCATGTCTGCCACCGGCACGGTCGGCCCCTTCGAGCGCCAGCAACGCGCGCTTCCTGTCGATCCCGCCCGCATAGCCCGTGAGACTCCCCGTCGCGCCGACGATGCGATGACACGGCACGATGATCGACACCGGATTGCGGCCGACCGCTCCGCCGACCGCGCGCGCGGCACTCGCGGGCAGACCGATGCGCAGCGTCAGCTCGCCATACGACACGAGCGTGCTGAACGGAATCGTCAGCAGCTCGTGCCACACGCGCCGCTGGAAATCGCTGCCGCGCAGATGCAGCGGCACCGAGAATGTCGTGCGTGCGCCAGCGAAATATTCCGCGATCTGCTCCTGCGTGTTGCGCGCAACGGGCGACGCCGGCCGTTCGCCGGTCGCGACGTTCATCGCCGGGAAGTACTTCTGTCCGACGAAGAAGAGTCCGGTCAGGACATCGTCTTCGATGCGCATCACGATATCGCCCAGCGGGCTCGCAATCAGGTGGCCGAGTGTTGTCATGCGGCGACTGTACACCATCGCCACAGCCGGCTCTGACCGGAACCGGACACGAGCCCCGACCACCGCGATCCCGCGCGGCACGATAAAAAACGATTAACTCCGATATCTGGACAGGTCATCTCTTTTCCGTTGCCAGTAGAGAGATGACTCCTCGAAATCCCGCACTGGTCAGACGTCTGGAATCCCCCTATTCTTTAAAAAACGTTTTCCAAACCGATCGGCGGGACGTGGCGCGGCGGGCATGACGCATCGCGACGCCTCCCGCCCCGGCGCTCGTCGCCGGCGACAGACAGCGTGCGGTGCGACGAGCGACGCCGCGCAACGGAGACTGACATGCAATCTGCCGTCGTCGGCGTCGCGCGCGCCGCGAGCCGCTACCGCTGGGCCGTTTGTGGGCTGCTGTTCCTCGCGACCGTGATCAACTACATGGACCGGCAGATTCTCGGCCTGCTGGCGCCGATGCTCCAGCACGACATCGGCTGGACCCAGATCCAGTACGGCCGCATCGTGATGGCGTTTTCCGCGTTCTATGCGATCGGCCTGCTGTGCTTCGGCCGCGTGGTGGACTGGCTCGGCACGCGCGTGTCGTATGCGCTCGCGATGTTGTTCTGGAGCATCGCCGCGATGCTGCATGCGCTGGTCGGCTCGGTGATGGGCTTCGCATTCGTGCGTGCGCTGCTCGGCATCGGCGAGGGCGGCAACTTCCCGGCGGCGATCAAGACCACCGCCGAGTGGTTCCCGCGCCGCGAGCGCGCACTCGCAACCGGCATCTTCAACTCGGGCGCGAACATCGGCGCGGTGTTCGCGCCGGCGATCATTCCGGCGATTGCGGTCGCGTACGGCTGGCGCGCTGCCTTCGTGATCATCGGCGCGATCGGCCTCGTCTGGCTCGCCGTGTGGCTCGTGTTCTACAAGCCTGCCGACCCGCAGGCGCTCGCGCAGGAATTCGACGAGCCGCGCGACGAAGTGGAAGCACTCGACGCCGGCAACGCGAACGCGGGCTCGCCGGGCTGGGGGATGCTGCTGCGCAAGCGCGAGACGTGGGCATTCCTGATCGGCAAGTTCCTGACCGACCCGGTCTGGTGGTTCTACCTGTTCTGGCTGCCGAAGTGGCTCAACGAATCGCGCGGGATGGACATGCAGCACATCGGCATGCCGCTCGTCTGCATCTATGCGCTGACGACGGTCGGCAGCATCGGCGGCGGCTGGATCTCGTCGACGATGCTGCGCTCCGGCTGGAGTGTGAACGCCGCGCGCAAGACCGCGATGCTGATCTGCGCGTGCTGCGTGCTGCCGATCGCGTTCGTGTCACAGGTGCAGAACCTGTGGGTCGCAGTGCTGATCGTCGGGCTTGCCGCCGCCGCGCACCAGGGCTGGTCGGCGAACCTGTTCACGACCGCGTCGGACCTGTTTCCGCGCCGCGCGGTCGCGTCGGTGGTCGGCATCGGCGGGATGGCCGGCTCGATCGGCGGTGTGCTGTTCTCCGAAGTAATCGGGCAGGTGCTGCAGCGCACGGGCCACTATTGGGTGCTGTTCGCGATCGGCGCGCTCGCCTACCTGATCGCGCTGGCGGTCATGCATGCGCTCACGCCGCGCATGAAGCCGGCGAAGCTCGATGCGTGATCGCGAAATCGCGCGGCGCGAGCCACCACGCTCACGCGCTGGCGGCCGTCGACTCTCGCACGATCAGCCGCGGCTCGAACGACGAATAGCTGGCGTCGGTCTGGCCCGCGAGCGCGTCGATCAGCTTCTGCATCGCGAGTTCGCCCATTTTCTCGCTCTGGATGTCGACGGTGGTCAGCGCGGGCGCCGCGTATTTGCCGTACGGCACGTTGTCGATGCCCGCGACCGACACGTCCTGCGGCAGCCGGAAGCCGAGCGACGCCGCTTCCTTCATGAAGCCGAGCGCGATCAGGTCGTTGTAGCAGATCACCGCGTGCGGGCGCTGCGGCCCGAGCATCACGCGCGAGCACGCGCGCTCGCCGGCTTCCGCGGTGGGCGCATGCGCATCGTGCACGTCGAGCGTGAGCCCCGCTTCCGCGAGGCAGTCGCGCGCGCCCTGGATGCGTTCGTCGTTGATGCGCGTCTGCCCGAAACCGAGATAGGCGATGCGCCGGTGGCCGAGATTCAGCAGGTGGCGCGCGAGCATGTAAGTCGCCATCCGGCTGTCGATGCCGACGCCGGGAATCGGCAGGTCGGGGCTGTGCCGCAGCAGCACGAGCGGCTTGTGGAGATCGAGCATCCACCGCACCTCGTCGTCGGGCAGGCGGGAGCTGACGATCAGCCCGTCGACGCGCGGCGCGAGCGCCTCGATCAGCGTGCGCTCGCGGGCCTGGTTCTCTTCGGTGTCGACGAGCAGCAGCGTGTAGTCGTGCTGCAGCGCGATGCGGTTCGCGCCTTTCACGATGTTCGTGAAGTGTGGGTTGCTGATGTCGAGAATCACGAGGCCGATTGTGCGCGTGCGTCCCGTGATCATCGAGCGCGCGAGCGGGTTCGACCGGTAGCCGAGCTTGTCGATCGCGGCCTTGAGTCGCGCCTCGACCGACGGCGAGAAGCGCTGCGCGCCGTTCACGTATTTCGACACCGTCGCGACCGACACGCCGGCTTCGGCGGCGACGTCGCGTATCGTCGTGGAAACTTTTTTCATGCGAAGGGTAACGTTTTCTTCCGGTAGTCCCGGATTGTGGCAGAAAAAGGCCGGCATGCGGCGCGGCGCCGGGCTAGGGAAACACCGGGGATCGTCGATGCAGCGTGCGATTGACGTTGGGTCGGCGTCGAAGCTATAGTTGGAAAACGTTTTCCAACTATAGCTGGAAAATCAGGCAAGAACATCAGGCAAGACTCAACGAAGGAGACTCAATGAACGCGTCATCTACTGAAGGAGCGCGCAAGCCTTTCGGGCGCCTGCTGCTGACGGGCGCGGCCGGCAATCTCGGCTGCCAGGTGCGCGGCGCGCTCGCGGACTGGGCGGACGTCGTGCGCGTCAGCGATATCGCGGCGGTCGGCGAAGCGGCCGCGCACGAGGAAACCCGCGTCGTCGATCTCGCGGACCGGCAGGCGATGATGGCGCTGGTCGACGGTGTCGATGCGATCGTGCATCTCGGCGGCATCTCGGTCGACGCGCCGTTCGACGACCTGCTCGAAGCGAACATTCGTGGCACGTACAACCTGTATGAAGCGGCACGCAAGCACGGCGTGAAGCGGATCGTGTTCGCGAGTTCGAATCACGCGATTGGTTTTCATCCGGTGACGGAAGTGCTCGATGCCGATTCGCCGCAGCGTCCGGACAGCCTGTACGGCGTGACGAAGTGTTTCGGCGAGGCGCTGTCGCGCTACTACTACGACCGCTTCGGGATCGAGACGGTGTGCCTGCGGATCGGCTCGTCGTTCGACGCGCCGAAGAATCCGCGCATGCTCGTCACGTATCTCAGCTATCGCGACTTCATCGAGCTCGTGCGCTGCGCGCTGTTCACGAACCGGGTCGGGCACGTGATCGCCTACGGCGTGTCGGACAACCCCGTGAAATGGTGGGACAACACGAAGGCCGGCTTTCTCGGCTTCCGCCCGAAGGACAGCTCCGCGCAGTTCGCGGGGCTATTCCCGGCCACCGCGCCGACCGCCGACTACGACGACCCGGCGCAACGCTTCCAGGGCGGCGGATTCATCGTCGGCGAACCGATGGAGCGGCGCGAACAGGCGGAGTGAGATGGAATCAATACCCGCGGCCGCGCGCAGCGATCGAAATTCTGATTTTGCCTACCGAATCGTGTTGACTTCGTATTCACGGGCCGCCTAGAATTTATAAATCGAGACAAAAGGGGCTGATGCTTTGGACAGTTGCAGTTGTCGATCTTCGAGCAGTTTCGCTGCCTGATTGGCAGGACGTCCGCGCTTCCTTTCTCCAGCCGCCGTCCTGCCATCGGGCAGACGGTGCGCGTCGTACTCATACCTTCCGTGCACCTTGTTGACTGACGCCGTTCGGGCATGTGCATCTGCACGCGTGCCGGATGGCCCAGCGTCGCGAGCGTCAACTCGCGGTCGCGTTTGTTCACGCTCGAACGATTCGTTCTCGGGTGTGTGCCGACGCGCGGATAAACACGTACGTAGCAGTCCTGCGTACCAGCCATTGATAAGGAGCCGAAATGCCGGGCACTGACAGTTATCCCATATGCCGCTCATCTCAGCCTTCGTCATTCACTGAGAAAAGCAAGTAGACCTCTGTCGCCGCGCCCGTAATGCGCCCGATCTTCGTGTCTGCCGGCTTTTCGCAATCAAGCGTCAAGCCGGACGCACGGAGAGACATCATGAATTTCGGCCTGCTGCTGTCGAAACTGCCGCACATCGACGAATCGCGTTCCAACTACGACGCGATGCTGTCGCTTAAATCAGGCGAATCGCACCACCGGTTCGCCGCTATCTGGCACCGCCTCAAAGCCCTCGTTTCGTAATCGCCCGCGCTCCGTTCCGGCATGGGCAAGCGACGCTGTCGCTCGACGCGTCGCGTCCGCGCTCATGCCGGAACGCAAGCAGGTTCGTTATGCTAACCGCTTATCAGGGAAAAGAGAAAATGTCCTCACCTGTCAACATCTCGCCGCGCGATACCGTGCGCGAACGCAGTGCCGTCCTCGACGACGCGCATCTCGGCGACATCAAGGGCGCACTCGGCACGATCGCTCACCATGACGTAGCGCCACGCACCAGCTGGTGGGCGCGCTTGCGCACGTTGCTCGCGATCCTCGGTCCCGGCCTCATCGTGATGGTCGGCGACAACGACGCGGGTGCCTTCGGTACCTATACGCAGGCCGGGCAAAACTACGGCACCACGTTGCTCTGGACCATGCTGCTGCTGGTGCCGGTGCTCTTCGTCAACCAGGAAATGGTGCTGAGGCTCGGCGCAGTCACTGGGGTCGGCCACGCGCGTCTCATCTTCGAACGCTTCGGCAAGTTCTGGGGCGCATTCAGCGTGATCGACCTGTTTCTCCTCAACGCGCTGACGATCGTCACCGAATTCATCGGCATCACGTTCGTCCTCGAATTCTTCGGCGTATCGAAGATCGCGGGCGTGTGCATCGCGGCCGCACTCACGATGGCGGCCGTGAGCACCGGCAACTTCAGGCGATTCGAGCGCTTTGCGGTGTTCCTGTGCCTGCTGAGCCTGCTGCTGGTGCCCGTGCTGGTGTCGATTCATCCGCCGGTCAGCCAGATGACGCGCGATTTCTTCATTCCGAACTGGCCCGCGCATTCGAAGCTGTCCGACGTGATGCTGCTCGTCATCGGGATCGTCGGCACGACGGTCGCGCCGTGGCAACTCTTTTTCCAGCAGAGCTACGTGGTCGACAAGCGCATCACGCCACGCTTCATGAAGTACGAAAAGGCGGACCTGTGGATCGGCATCGTGTTCGTGCTGATCGGCGCGGTGGCGATGATCGCGTTCTGTGCGCAGCTGTTCGCGGGCAAGCCCGAGTTCGGCAACTTTGCCGACGCGGGCGGCATCATCGCCGGCCTGGACAAATACGCGGGCCACACGTCGGCCGTGCTGTTCGCGATCGCGCTGTTCGACGCGGCCATCATCGGCGCGGCGGCTGTGTCGCTTTCGACCGCGTATGCGATCGGCGACGTGTTCCGGATTCGCCATTCGCTGCATCGCAGCGTGACGGACGCGAAGGGTTTCTACCTCGTGTATTTCGGCATCGTGGCCGCCGCCGCCGCGATCGTGCTGATACCCGGCAGCCCGCTCGGGCTGTTGACCGAAGCCGTGCAGACGCTTGCCGGCGTGCTGCTGCCGAGCGCGACGGTATTCCTGCTGCTGCTGTGCAACGACCGGGCGGTGCTGGGGCCGTGGGTCAACTCGAAAAAGCTGAACCCGTTTACCGGTGCAGTCATCTGGGTGCTCGTGATGCTCTCGATCATCCTGACGGCCTCGGTGTTGTATCCGGACATGAGCGGGGAAACGATACTCGACATGCTCGCCGGCGGCACGCTGCTTGCCATCGTCGGCTATGCGGTGACAGTCGCGATCCGCAAGCTGCGCCGCGAGCCGGTGGAAGCTGTTGCGGCGGCCCGGGCCTGGCCGGAAGGCGCGCGTGCGACGTGGCGGATGCCACCGCTCGACGAACTGCCGCCGCCGAACCTGACGCTGGCAAAGCGTGTCTGGATGGGCGTGCTGCGCGGCTACCTGCTGCTGGCCGTTGTGCTGGTCATCGTGAAGGTGGTGCAGATGACGTTTCTGAAGTAGGTCTCACGCCGCGCGGCTCGCACGAGCCGGCGGCATGTGTGCATGCGTCGCACGCGCCCGCGACACCCCGGGCGCGCGCGGACCGACAAGGAGGGCAACTTGAGCCGGATTCGAGCCGTTTCGGCACGCTCGAGGCGACTTGGCGGGCGACACGCCCGCGTTCGCCTCGCACGCGTTCGCCGCACGTTGCGCAACGCACCGCTGACCATTGCCGAGCGCATCGTGCTGATCCTGTGGGCCTGCATGCTGACGTCGCTCGTCTGGGCATCAATGCTCGCCGGACTCGTTCGCACGCTGCGAATCGTGCCCTGATGCAGGCAGGCGGTATCCGTTTTTCAACGCAGTTCACATTCAAACAACAGGACCGCAACATGAAGCAATACCTTTACGTCGCCGCCATTACCGCATGCGTTGCGTTCGCAGCGTGCAGTCATGTCGACGATGACGACGTCGGCAGTACCACCGGCAATGTGCCGTCCGCCGCCAGACCGGCTGCGGTGTCGAGCGGCAATGCGGCGGGTGGCAGTGCGGCGGCGTCGGGCACCTCGGCCGAAGCCGGCGAGTCGGCTTCGGCTGACGATGCGGCACCGGCGTCGGCCGCGTCCGGAGCCAGCCAGTAGCCGGGAACCGGCCAGGAAGCCGCTAACGGGAGTCACAGCCATGAATCGCTCGCCGCCCCGTCACAGGATGGCATTCGCCCCGGGCCTGGCTGGCCCGCTGGCGCTCGTTGCAGCGCTGACGGCCCTGAGCCTCGTCTGTCACACGCGGGGAGCCGATCCGCCGCATGCCGTGTCTGACGCTGCGCCCAGGAATGGCACGCCGGATGCCGGATCGGACCATTGCCTGATCTACGGAAAATACTGCCTGACCACGTTGCTTCGCGGCCGGTAGCGGTTCCGTCATACCGGCTTCGATCGGAGCGCGCTTCCGGATGCGCCAGCCGATGCGATCGCGTGTCGCGATGACGCCGCGCTCCGCGGTCAAACGACCTTGAGCACCCCCATCATGCCGAGGTCCCCGTGTTCGAGGATGTGGCAATGGAACATCCGCTCGCCGGGCATCGTCTGCCGCGTGAGCAGCGTCACCGTCTCGCCGCTGTGCAGGTTGACGATGTCGCGCCATGCGCGCAGCGACTCGAGGGTCCGGATGCCGCGGAACGATCGCGACACGACCTGGAACTGCGTGCCATGGATATGGAACGGATGATCCATGTCGGAATCGTTGCGGACCGACCATTCCTCGACGTCGCCTGCGCGGCTCGTGAGCGTCACCCGGCGCGGATCGTAGGTTTCGCGATTGATCGTGAAGCGCATGCCGGCAGGCATCCCGTGCATCGGTCCCGACATCATCGCGAGCATGTGCATCTCCTCGCCGCGCCTCACGGCCTTGCGCGCGCGGTTCGGCCGGCCACGGCGGTCAGCCGCGTCGCGAAGCAAGGCCGGCGACCGCACCGGTAATGGCCGATGCCGCTATCCACGCGCGCCATTGCGTCGCGAAATCGAATTGCGGATCGATCGCGAAGGCGGCATCGAGCGCTTCGGCCAACGTGCTGCCGCGTTGAAGCGCGACGAACGCCGTGTGCGCGGCTTCGGTGTGAACGAGCACCGTGGGCCGCCACTGCGGACGCACGACGAGCACCCACGCACGGACGTCGAGCTGCGTCGGGAAGGTGCCGTCCGGCTGATGCGCGAGCCAGATGTCGGCAATCGCGTAGTCCGACGCAAGAGCCGCGCAGGCGGGATGCACGGCGAGCCGCGCGTCGAGCAGGTGCGCATCGGCGAGGCCGAGCCATTGTTGCGGCGTGAAAGGGATGACGTCGGCAGCGAAAGCGGCCTCGTGCAGCGCCCATTCGACGCGCGCGACATCCGCGAAGTATCGAAAGCGCGCGTCTCGCTCGTACTCGCCGACGTAGGCCGGCAACGCATCGCCGAAGCGATTGAGATCACCGCTGCGCGACGGATGCACGCGCGCATATGCAACCGACAGCGCATCGAACCACGCGTCGCCGCCCAGTGCGAGCAACACCGGATATGCGTTCGCGAGCGCGGCGCGCCAGTGCGCGCGGACGTTGCCGCGGTACAGCGCGATCCGCTGGCGTAGCAGCGCGTCGGGAGCGTCGGCAGCGGCGGCCGCCAGCTGCGGCTCGTCCGCAACGTGTTCGCAGCGCTGCGCATCAGTCGCGCCGAACACAGGTCGCGCTGGTTTCACGTTCTCGATCAGCAACGGGTCGTGCCGACGTTCGTCGAGCGCCTTCGCGAAGCAGTGCTGAAGTGACTCAAGCGAAGTGGACATCAGTCGGATGACCTCGTGACGGTGTCCGCCGCTGACTGCTGGCGAGAGCCGACCCTGACCTGCGCAGCACGCGCGAGCCGCGCTTCATCGACCAGCACGCTCAGTGGCGGAATGGCGGTATCCCATTCGATCAGCGTCGGCACGTTACCGAAGCGGCGCAGCGCATGGTCGTAGACGTGCCAGACCGCCGGCGCGACGCGCGAGCCATGATCGTCGATGACGGCCACGTCGGTCACACGATGCCCGGCCAGATGGATCTCGCCGACGACGCCGGGCGGCAGCGCGTCGATCGCCGCGAGCGCGTCCTCGCGATGATTGCACTGGTTCACGTGCAGGTTGTTCACGTCGAGCAGCACGCCGCATCCCGCGCGGCGCGCGACTTCGGCGAGGAAAGCCGCTTCGCCGTAGCAATCGGCGTCGAACCGAAGCCAGGTGGAAACGTTCTCGAGCAGGATCGGCCGTCCGAGCACGTCCTGCAACTGGCCGACGCGTGCGCAGACGAGATCGAGCGCCGCGTCCGTCAGCGGCATCGGCAGCAGGTCGTTCAGGTGGCCGGCGGCGGTTGCGCCCCAGCACAGGTGTTCGGAGACGACCGCGGGTTCGATGCGCTCGACCAATCGCTTCAGATTGCGCAGGTGCTCCGCATCGAGCGGCACGGCGGAGCCGAGCCCGAGGCCGACACCGTGCAGGCTGACCGGCAGGTCCTGCCGCACCTTGGCGAGCACGTGCAGGTCGTAGCCGCCATCGCCGAAGTAGTTCTCGCTGTGCACCTCGACCCAGTCGACTGCGGGCGGCGCGTCGAGAAAATCCGCATAGTGTGCGTGGCGCAGCCCGATTCCGACGCCGATTGGCGCGCGTGCAACAGGCTCGACGGCGATCATTCGGATCCCGGAATGAAAAGGCAAGCGCGTCGCGACGCGTCGCGCATCACGCGCCGACCGTGCCGCCCATTTTTACGCAGGTGCCCGTCGGTACATTCTTGAAGTCGCCCTTGTCGTTGTCGACCTTCGCATCACCCGCGCAGCCGTGCACGCCGGTCTTGCTCGCGCAGTCGTTCTGGCCCGCCTTGGCGACGCCGAAACACCGCTCCGTGTCGCTGGCCTGTGCCGTGGTGGCGGCAGTCATCGCGACACCGGCGAGCGCAACGGCAAGCAGCGTCTGGCGGCTGAGATTCGATTTCATTGTGATTTCTCCAGCGTGGCGAACCCGCATCGGCGGGCGTGTCCGAAGAGGCTGCGGCGTGCCCGCATCGCGTGAACCGTGTTGCGGGGCCCGACGCACGCCATCGCGGCTGCCCGCGGCGGGCTGCCGTGCACGAGTATGCCGCAACCCGTGTTGGGCGAGTGTTCGAGCAAATACCAATGCCGGTTGCCGTTCTGCCTTCGCGCAGGAACGCTGTACAATCCCGCGCCATGAACGCACTTCGCCACTTCCTGCTCCGGGGCGGCGTCGCAAAGCAGCTGTTGTGGGGACTGATCCTCGTGGTCTCGCTGTCGCGCGCGTTGATGTCCGGAGCCGTGATGCTCGATCCGGACGCACCGGATTCGGGCACCGTGGTGCTGTGCTCCGGCCATGGGCCGCTGGTCCTTGGCGTGACCGCGCTGATGGCCGGCTTCGAGTCGCGCTCATCCGTGGCACCGGCCAACGATGTGCTTGCGCTTGCCGATGCGCTCACGCATGGCACCCCCCACGACGGCAAGCCGATGTCTTCCGATCACGGCGCCGGAATCTGTGCGTTCAGCGCGGCACTGTTTGCTGCGCTGACGCCGCTCGTGCTGTTCTTCCTGCTGTTCCGCGCCGCGGTCGCGCGGCGTTTGCGGATTCCGCCAGTCTGTTGTTCCGTCGCGCGATCCGCGCTCGACGATCTCCCGCCCTCACGCGCCCCGCCCCTGTTCGCCTGACCGTTCCGTCGCCCTTGCCCCGCGCACGTGCTGATGCGCGGGTGCGTTCGTCCGTTCTACCGAATCCGGATCATGAACCCAGCCGAATGCTCGCGTCGTGCGAGCGATCGCGGCACGCGCGTTGCGCACGTTGCTCGCGCACGCCGCCACGCGCGGGCAGGGGACGACCACCGCGCCCGTAGCCCGGGTCGCCATTCACCGCGTGCGCCGGACGGCGCAGCGCGTCTTGACGAGGGCCGACCCGGTTCGGGTCGCCCCTTTGGATCGAAGACAACGACGAGGTAACAGCATGTCGACCACCGTTGGGCAGGCGGTATCGCCTGTCCGTTCTGCGAGCGCCGGTTACCGGACGCTCTGGCGCTGGCATTTCTATGCCGGCCTGTTCGTGATGCCGTTCCTGGTGATGCTTGCCATCACGGGCACTTTGTACTGCTTTCAACCGCAGATCGAGCCGCTGCTGTATCCCGACCGGCTGATCGTCGCGCCGCGCGACACGCGGCCGCTCGGTGCGGAAACGTTGCTCGCGAAGGCGCGCGCCGCGATGCCGCCTGACGCGAAGGCTGTCGCGATGCAGGTTGCGCGCGCGCCGGACCGCAGCGTGGAGTACGTGTTCCGGATCGGCGACGGCAGCCGGCAGAGCGTCTACGTGAATCCGTACGACGGCCGCGTGCTCGGCACGCTGAGCGTCGAGCGCCGCTTCATGCAGGTGGACCGGATGCTGCATCGCAAGCTGCTGCTCGGCAAGACGGGCGAGTTGCTGATGGAACTCGCCGCATGCTGGACGTTCGTGATGATCGGCACCGGTGTCGCCCTGTGGTGGCCGCGCGGCACGGCACGCATCGCGGGCGCGCTGCGGCCCGACCTGTCGTTGCGCGGCCGGCCGCTGTGGAAGAGCATCCACGCGTGCGTCGGGATCTGGCTTGCAGCCGGCGCGGTCGCGTTCATCGTGACCGGCCTGCCGTGGTCCGGCTCGTGGGGAACGCACTTCAAGGAGCTCGCCGCGACCGTGAACCTTGGCGCGCCGAAAGGGGTGTGGGGCGGCCTGCCGTTGCGCTCGTCGCGCCCCGGTACGGAGCAGGCGACCGCGCTCGCCTCCACACCGGCCGCACCGGTCGAGCATGACGCGCATCACGCGGCGTCGGCCGATTCGATGCCGGGGATGGTGATGGACGACTTGCCGCTGCCGCAGACGCCTTGGGCTGTCGGCAACGTACCGGTGCCGCACTCGATGGCGGCGCCGACCCCGACGCCGCTGACGCTCGACCGCGCGATTGCGATCGTGGCGGCGCGCGGCGTGACGAGCGGCTATACGCTCGCGTTGCCGGCGGACCCGGACGGCGTGTTTACCGCGTCATATTTCCCGGACGATCCGAAAGCGGAGCGGACGATCTACGTCGATCAGTACAGCGGCGCGGTGCTGAAGGACATCCGTTACGACGACTACGGCGCGGTGTCGAAAGCCGTGTCGTACGGCACGTCGCTGCATATGGGGCGGTATTTCGGGCTCGTGAACCAGATCGTCTGCGCGACGCTGTCGCTCGGGCTCGCCGTGATGGCCGTGACGGGCACCGTGATGTGGTGGAAGCGTCGCCCGGCCGGCAAGCTCGGCGCGCCGTCGCGCGAGCGCGGCGCGCCGCCGATGCGCGGCTGGATTGCCGGCCTCGTGCTGCTGGGGATCGTGTTTCCGCTGATGGGCATGACGATCGTTGCCGTATGGCTGGTCGATCGGCTGCTGTTCGGGCGTGCGGCTCGCTCGGCAGCCTGACGGATTCCAAGGAGGACAGTCGTGATGAAACGTTTCGTCTTGACCAGCTCGTTTGCTGGCCAGCAAACCGCCAACCCTCAATAAGGAGACCGACATGAAAAAACGAGCCTCACTGCTTGACCTGATCGTTCGATACAAGACCCACCTGAACATCGTCGGCCTGATCGCCTGTGGACTGTGGGCCGGATGGATCGCATGGATGACGCGGCCCGAAGCGGTCAACGTTCCTGCGCCGAGCCCCACGTGCTGCGTGCGCCCGGTGCATTGACAGTCGCTGCCGTTCGCCGGCCGGACGCCTTGCGGGTATCCACCTAACGGAAAATTCGAGCATCCCGCCGCGAATATTTCGCATACTGTTCCTATCGACCTCTTGTTGCGTTGGCCTGCCATGCCCAGCCGCCGCCGTCAGACGATCGGGGCTTTTCTCGGGATGTTCGCGATCCTGATGAGCATGGTCGCGCCGACCGTTTCGCAGGCGCTGCACGGTGCGCATGGCGGTGTCCATGAGCACATGCATCATGCGCATCATGTGGCAGACATCACCCATCCCGCTCACGCGCAGCACTTCGCGCACCATCACGGATCCGATCCGTCGCAGCTTTGCGACGCGTGTCCGTACTGCGGACTGATCGCCCACTCGCCGGTGTTGCCTGGCGTGCCCGTGACGTCACACGTGGCGCCGCCGCCCGCCAGGTTCCCGATGCCGGTCGCGGCCGTCGCGTTTCGCCCGTACACGGTCCTGACGCCGGCTCAACCGCGCGCTCCGCCTGTCTCGTCCTGATTCCCGTTGACGATTTTCGAGCGACGTCGGTGCACGACGCCGCCGTGTCGCCGTGCATCTACCACCGCGACATTTCGACAACCGAACAAGGACATGAACATGCGAACCACTCTAAAACGGGGCGCGGCAGCGCTATGCGCGATCGCTCCGTACCTCGTTTCACTCGACGTCTCGGCCCACGCGGTCGCCGGCAATCGCGTCTTTCCCGCCACGATGGCGGTCGACGACCCCGGCGTCGGGGACGAACTCAACCTCAACTTCGGTCACCTCCAGTCCGACACGGGGGACGGCGACAAGCAAAACACCAACACGACCACGCTCGAATGGGACAAGCGGATCACGCCGAGCTTCCAGCTTTCCGTGACGGGCACCTACGTCAACCTCAACGCGCCGAACGACGGCTCGGCACGCGGCTTCGACAACTGGCAAGTCGGCGCCAAGTACCGCTTCTACGTGAATGACAAGCACGAGTTCATGGCGTCGGTCGGCGCATTCGCGGAACTCGGCGGTACGGGCGCGCATTCAATCGCCAATCCGCATTCGGCCGTGACGCCGACGCTCTACCTCGGCAAGGGATTCGGGGACTTGCCCGACAGCCTGAAATACCTGAAACCGCTGGCGATCACGGGCACCGTCGGCCCGCGCATCACGTTGAACAGCGCCGATCCGAATTCGCTGAGTTGGGGCGTCACCGTGCAATACAGCCTGCCGTATCTGCAGAGCCACGTGCAGGACATGGGACTCAAGGCGCCGTTCAACAACCTGATTCCCGTCGTCGAGTTTCCGATGAGCACCTGCACCGCCAGTCCATGTTCGGGCCAGACAACCGGGACGATCAATCCCGGGGTGATGTGGGTGAATCGCTGGGGCCAGTTCGGCGTCGAAGCGCAGATTCCAGTCAACCACGCGAGCGGAACCGGCATCGGCGTGCTGTTGCAGGCGCATCTGTACCTTGACGACGTGTTCCCCAACACGGTCGGCAAACCGCTTTTCGGCAAAGGAGAATAGCGATGCGTCAATCCAGACGTCTTTGGCGCGGCTCGTGCGCAGCGGCCATCGTAACGGGCATCCTGACCGCGTCGTCAGCATTCGCACATGTGTTCCCGCAACAGCAATCGCCGCCGGCAGGTGCGGAAGTGGCGGCGCCGGCAAACGTGACGATCGTCTTCGACGGGCCGCTCGAACCCGCATTCAGCTCGCTGACCGTCACCAATTCGGCGGGCACGCAGGTCAATACCGCGAAGGCACGGATCGACCCGCACAACGAGAAGTCGATCAGCGTCGCGCTACCGCCGTTGCCGCCTGACCGGTACACCGTGCATTGGGTGGCCGTCGCGTCCGACGGGCATCGCACGCATGGCGACTATGCGTTCAAGGTGAAGTGACGGACCCGGTGACGCTGTCCGCATCGATCGTGGTGGCCGCCATCGCGAACATGTCGTTCGCATGCGCGGTCGGCGTCTGCGTCGCCGCGACTGGCAGGCAAGTCGTTACGACACACGCGTCGCGCGGCGTGCCTGCAGGTCGGCCGGAGCATCGGCCGCCGCGCGGCGCGCGATGAACCCGAGCAATGCAATCAGCAACAGCGGTGCGATCTGGATCGACAGCAGGTTGGCAATCGACGCCATCACCATCGGCAGCACCCACGCAGCCACGAGCGTCTCGCGCTCGCCACGCAGCCAGCCGGTCCGCAAACCGGCAAAGGCCAGCCATGCGATCGGAAACGCCAGCCACGCGAGGTCGTAGTCATAGACGTACGGGCTGATCAGGAACGTGCCCGTCATCAGCGACGCACCGCGCAGCGCCGGATCGGCGGAGCGCCGCCAGATGTGCCAGACGACGCCCGTGGCGCCGAGCGCGACGATCGCGTGTACGACATAGGCGCCGGCGACCGGCATGCCGGCCATCCGGGCGAGCGCGAACACGGTCGGCATCTTGGCCCACGGCAGCGCACCCGTTTCGACGAAGCCGCGGGCTTGCTGGACGCTGTCGAGGAACGCCTTCAGCGTGCCGGTACCGAGCGCGACGGTGCCGGCGGCAGTGACGGCGATCGCGGTTGCCGCCGCTGACGCGATGGCTGGCCACGCGCGCGCAGCCAGCAACGCGACGGGAAACAGCACGGCCAGGTGGGGCTTGATCGCGAGCAGCCCGACGAACACGCCCGCGATGATTGGGCGGCGCTCGACGCACAGCAGCGCGGCGCCGGCCAGCGCGGCGGTGAGGAACGCATTCTGGCCATGGAGCAGGTTGGACCAGAGGCCGGGAAAGGCCGCGACGCACCAGAGCGCGGCGCGATTCCGGCCGATCACGCGCAGCAGCACGAACACATAGGCGGCGAGCGTCGTGCCGATGAACACGCAGTAGGCGACCAGGTACGGCATCAGCGCGAGCGGCAGCACGACCAGATAGAACGCGGGCGGGTAGAACCACGCGAACACGCTGCTCGTACCCGGCACGGCGACCTTCGCAGACTCGACCAGCAGCCGGATGTCGTACGCGTCCAGCGCGTGGCCCGCGAGCGCGAGGCGGGAGGCTGCCCAGAACGCGATGAAATCGTAGCCGAGCGGTTTGCCTCGCGGGTCGACGAGATGCTTCGACATCGAGAGCCACGTGAGGCAGAGGATCCCGAGCATCAACAGCACGACGCGCGGATACACCTTGACGCGCTCTGCTGTCAGCCAGTGTTCGCCGGTTTTCATCGAGGCTCCCCGTGTCCCGATCCGCGCCGTGTGGTTCGCGGTTTCGCTGTTTGCTGTAGGTATGTTGCAGCCAGCCTGTCGAGCAGAACGCGACGGGCTGGCCGCGCGGCTGGTGACAGGCATCTTAATTCAGCCTGACGGCAGACGATAGACGGGAATGACCGCACGGAGCGGGGAAGGCGGGAAGCAGGAGGCAGGCGGGCGCCGCCGCGCCCGCCTTCGGCATCAGAAGATGAAGCCGGTGTTCACGAACTTCGAATGGTGATCCGACACGATCGCGTCGAGCAGCTGCTTGCTGCTGTCGGTCTGTTTCGCGGCGACCATCGAGCGGATCGAGAACGCGCGCAGCGCATCGCTGACCGACAGCGTGCCTTCCGCCGAATCCTTGCGGCCCGCGAACGGGAACACGTCGGGCCCGCGCTGGCACTGGCAGTTGATATTGACGCGGCACACCTGGTTCACGAGCGGATCGACGAGCGCGCCGATCTGCGCCGGGTCCGAACCGAAGATGCTGACCTGCTGCCCGTGGTCCGACGTCGTCACGTAATCGAGCGCGGTGTCGACGTCGTCGAACGGCGCGACCGGAATGATCGGCCCGAACTGTTCCTCGCGGTACAGCTTCATCCCTTCCGTGACCGGGTACACGACGGCCGGATAGAACAGCGTCTTGCTGAACACGCCGCCCGATTCGTTCACGACCTGCGCGCCTTTCTCCTTCGCGTCGTCGATCGCATCGGTCATGTACGCAGTGCGATGCATGCCCGGCAGCGGCGTGATGCCGACGCCTTTCTCCCACGGCATGCCGATCTTCATCTTCGCGAGTTCCTCGGTAAAGCGCTTCAGGAACGCGTCGACGATCGACCGGTGCACGAGCAGCATCTTCAGCGCGGTGCAGCGCTGGCCGTTGAACGACAGCGCGCCGAGCAGGCACTCCTTTACGGTCAGCTCGAGATCCGCATCGGGCAGCACGATCGCCGCATTCTTCGCGTCGAGCCCGAGAATCGCGCGCAGCCGGTGCGACTTCGGATGCTGCTTCTTCAGGTGATCGGCGACCTTGCTCGAGCCGATCAGCGCGAGCACGTTGATCTTGCCCGACGCGAGCATGTGCGGCACGACCACCGCGCCCGGTGCGTAGATCGTGTTGATCACACCCTTCGGGAACGCGTCGCGGAACGCCTCGAGCAGCGGTTCGAACAGCAGCGTGCCGTATTGCGGCGGCTTGAACACGACGGTGTTGCCCATCAGCAGCGCGGGAATCAGCGTCGCAAATGTTTCGTTCAACGGATAGTTGTACGGCCCCATGCACAGCACGACGCCGAGCGGCGTGCGGCGGATCTGCCCGATCGTGCCCTCGGCGATCACGAAGCGCGAGTTCGCGTTGTCGAGCTCCTTCAGCGCATCGATCGTCTGCAGCATGTAGGTGACGGTGCGGTCGAACTCCTTCTGCGAATCCGCGAGGCTCTTGCCGATCTCCCACATGATCAGGTTCACGACCAGCTCGCGTTGCGCGACCATCCGCCGGATGAAATCCTGCATGCACGCGATGCGTTGCTCGACCTTCATCGTCGGCCATTCTCCACGGCCGGCGTCGTACGCGCGCACCGCGGCATCGAGCGCCGCGTCGCTTTCCGGCTCGCCCATCACCGGGTAGCTGCCGATCTCGAGCTGCTCGACGCTGCCGTCGGGCTGCCGCACGCAAACGGGCGACAGCACCGTCTTGGTCGCGCCGTCCCACGGTTTCAGTTCGCCGTCCACGAGCGACACGCGCTGGTGGATCGGGGCCTTCAGCCGGACGTCGGCGGGAATCTCTTCGAGGGCGGGAAACAGCTGCTGCAGGGAGTCGGAATCGGGCATGACGGTCTCGCTTGACTGGGTGTCCGTGATGGACGGGCGATGCGGAATCCTCGGCTTGGCGTTCGTCGATCCTGAATTGCCATGATGACGCGCACACGACGAAGCGTCACGCGACGGCACAACCGAAACGACGAATGGAACCAGTTCCATTAAAAAGGAACGCCGGCCTGAACGCAAGACTTGAACGGCTGGATCGAAACCGCACGCAGCCGATTCAGGCCGCCACAGCACGCACCGCACGGTCAGTGCGCGGGTTTTCCCTGAGTATCCGCAAGATTACGTTTTTTGTTAATGTTGTGAACATAACAAATCATGTTACGTTCATCTCATCGAGTGAGATGTTGTCAACATACAGCAGGCATGTCAGGCGGACGCTCGAACCGGACGCTCGAACGTATCCGGCACGACACCACCCCGGAGGGCTGCGGCACGGGCCGTGATTGACCTGCTACTTACCGAGAAGGGAAGCAGAACCTTGGACCCAATCAGGAGACTGTGGCGCGAAGCCGCATGGGCCGTGCCCGCATATCGTTCGCGTCGCTCGCGTCGCGCATGTCGTTTCAGCGCGGCCGGCATCGCGGCCGTCGTCGCATTGAGCGTGGCGCCGGCCCGCGCGGACACGCTCGCCGAAACCGGCGAGACGTCGCCCGGCGTCACGGGCGCGGCCCCGCTCGCGGGCGCCGCGGCCGGCACGCGGTACCTGTCGGACTGGCTGCATCAGAGCATCGCGATCATCGGCTCGAAGAATATCCGTTTCGGCCCGTACCGCACCAACGACGTGTACCTCGAATACGAGTATTTCGGCAGGAAAGGCCCGTTCGACCTGTACGGCTACGTCGACGTCCCGCGCGCATTCGGCGTCGGCAACGGCTATGACACCGGCGTGACCAACAAGGGTTCGCCGCTGTTCAGCGAGCAGGAGCCGCGTGTGTCGATCGACCATCTGCTCGGCCGCCGTCTCGGCTTTGGTCCGTTCAAGGAGTGGTATGCGGCGTTCGACTGGATCTACGACCAGGGCCATAGCGTCGCCGGTCGCCAGAACACGCTGTATGCGGGGATCGGCACGGACATCGAGACGCCGCTGCCGATCTACCTGTCGGCGAATCTCTACGTGCGCCGGCAGTGGGAAAACTACGGCGCGGCGAATGCGAACAGCTGGGACGGCTATCGCGCGCAGATGAAGGCCGTGTATCCGATCGGCACGTTCGGCGGCGGGAATCTGACCTTCGTCAGTTTCTTCAATTACGACTTCGGCTCGCACCTCGCCGAAAAGACCGGCGGCAATACCCGCAGCGACACCGCGTTCGTGTCGACCAACGTGCTGATCTACGAATTCGAGCGATGGCGCTTCTGGACGGCCGCGCGCTATTTCCACAACGGCGGCCAGTGGAACGGCACCGCGCTGAATTTCGGCAATGGCGGCTTCGAAAACCGTTCGACCGGCTGGGGCTACTACGCCAGCGTCGGTTATCGCTTCTGACTCAATTCATCGGGGACCCAACGTGGATATCCTGCGTAGTGTAGGTGGCATTCTGGTGTTGCTCTGCGTCGGTTACTGCCTGTCGATGAACCGGCGCGCGGTGAAGCCGCGCACCGTGGTCGCGGCGCTCGCGACGCAGCTCGTGATCGGCGCGTTCGTGCTGTTCGTGCCGGTCGGGCGTCACGTGCTCGCGTCGATCGCGTATGGCGTGAACGGCGTGCTCGAGATGGGCAAGCACGGGCTGCTGTTCCTGTTCGGCGGCCTCGTCGGCGACAAGATGTTCACGCTGTTCGGCGCGGAAGGGTTCGCGTTCGGCCTGCGCGTGTTGCCGATGATCATCTTCGTGACGTCGCTGATCGCGGTGCTGTATTACATCGGCGTGATGAAATGGGTGATCGCGATCGTCGGCAGCGCGCTCGCGAAGCTGCTGGGCGTCAGCCGCGTCGAAGCGTGCTCCGCGGTCGCGACGATCTTCCTCGGGCAAAGCGAGATGCCCGCGTTCGTGAAGCCGTTCGTGCGTCGCCTGAGCGGGCCCGAGATCTTCGCGGTGATGTCGAGCGGGATGGCGTCCATCGCCGGCTCCGTGCTCGCGGGCTACGCGGGGCTCGGTGTCAGGATGGAATATCTGCTCGCCGCGTCGTTCATGGCGATTCCGGGCGGGCTGCTGTTCGGCAAGTTGTTGTGCCCGTCGGTGGAGGAGAGCCACGTGGAGATCGGTTCGCTCGAATTCGACGAGAAGCGCCCGGCCAACGTGATCGAGGCCGGCGCGTCGGGCGCGAGCGTCGGCCTGAAGATCGCGGTCAACGTCGGCACAATGCTGGTCGCGTTCATCGGCCTCATCGCGCTGCTCAACGCGGGCGTCGGCGTCGTCGCGGGCTGGTTCGGCTTCGTGAACGTGACGCTGCAGTCGTTGCTCGGCACGCTGCTCGCGCCGCTCGCCTGGATGATCGGCGTGCCGTGGCAGGATGCGACGGTCGCCGGCAACTTCATCGGGCAGAAGCTGATCCTGAACGAGTTCGTCGCGTACAGTGGACTGTCGCCATATCTGCAGGACAGCGCGCGCGTGGCGGCGGCAGGGCTGCAGGTGCTGACGCCGAAGACGATCGCGATCGTGTCGTTCGCGTTGTGCGGTTTCGCGAATTTTTCGTCGATCGCGATCCTGACCGGCGGCTTCACCGCGGTTGCACCCGAGCTGCGCGGCGACGTCGCGCGCTACGGGATGCGCGCGCTCGCGGCCGCGACGTTGTCGAACCTGATGAGCGCGACGATCGCCGGACTGTTTTTTTCCCTCTCCTGACTTAAGGCCGTTTCATGAATCACGCACTGACCCGTAACCAGCTCGCCGAGGCAGCGCTGAAAGCGCTGCATCTGATCGATCTCACGGCGCTCAACGATGACGACACCGACGCGTCGATCGAGGCGCTGGCCGCGTCGGCCGATACGCCGGTCGGCACGCCGGCCGCGCTGTGCGTGTACCCGCGCTTCGTCGGCACCGCGCGTGCGGCGCTGGCCGCGCGCGGCCTTGCGCTGCCGGTCGCGACCGTGACGAACTTCCCGGGCGGCGCGGCCGATCCGGATGCCGCCGCGCGCGAAACTGCCGACGCGGTCGCGCTCGGCGCCGACGAGGTCGACGTCGTGTTTCCGTATCGCGCGCTGCTTGCGGGCGATGCGGCCGTCGGCCGCGAGCTGGTGGCGGCATCCCGTGTCGCGGCGGGTAGCGCTTGCCTGAAGGTGATCCTGGAGACCGGTGAGCTGCGCGATCCGGCGCTGATCCGCCAGGCGAGCGAAATCGCGATCGACGCGGGCGCGGATTTTCTCAAGACGTCGACCGGCAAGGTCGCGGTCAACGCGACGCTCGAAGCCGCCGCCGCGATGCTCGCGACGATTCGCGATGCCGGGCGCACGGTCGGTTTCAAGGCGGCGGGCGGTGTGCGTTCCGCGCACGACGCCGCCGCATATCTGGCGCTCGCGGAACGCGAGCTGGGCGCGGGCTACACGGTGCCCGCGACGTTCCGCTTCGGCGCGTCGAGCCTGCTCGGCCACCTGCTTGCGACGCTCGGCCACGGTGCGGCCGCGTCGCGGCCGGGCACTTACTGATTGGAGGATCCATGTTTCTGCCACAGGAATTCATTCGCAAGGTGCGCGACCGCCTGCCGCTGGACGGTGGCGAGATCGCGCAATTCGTCGATGGCGTCACGACGGGGCAGGTCACTGAAGGCCAGATCGCGGCGTTCGCGATGGCCGTCTATTTCAACGAACTGCCGCTCGATGCGCGGGTCGCGCTGACGCGTGCGCAGCGCGATTCCGGCGACGTGCTCGACTGGCGCGCGATGAACCTCAACGGGCCGGTGGTCGACAAGCATTCGACGGGTGGCGTCGGCGATTTGACCTCGCTGCTGCTCGGGCCGATGGTGGCCGCGTGCGGCGGCTACGTGCCGATGATTTCGGGGCGCGGCCTTGGCCACACTGGCGGCACGCTCGACAAGCTCGAGTCGATTCCGGGTTACGACGTCGCGCCGGAGCCCGACGCGTTCCGCCGCGTCGTGAAGGACGTGGGCGTCGCGATCATCGGCCAGACCGCGCGGCTCGCGCCCGCCGACAAGCGGATCTATGCGGTGCGGGATGTCACGGCCACGGTCGAGTCGATCTCGATGATCACTGCGTCGATCCTGTCGAAGAAGCTCGCGGCGGGGCTCGACGGGCTCGCGATGGACGTGAAGGTCGGTTCGGGCGCGTTCATGCCGACCTACGAGAAATCGGTCGCGCTGGCGCGCAGCATTGTCGACGTCGGCAACGGCGCGGGCATGAAAACCACCGCGACGCTGACCGACATGAGCCAGTCGCTCGCGCCGTGCGCGGGCAATGCGCTCGAAATCCGCTGCGCGATCGACTACCTGACCGGCGCGGCACGCCCCGCGCGGCTGCACGAGGTGACGATGGCGCTCGCCGCGCAGATGCTGCTGATCGGCGGCCTCGCGGCGAACGAAGACGACGCGCGGGCGAGATTGCAGGCGTCGCTCGAATCGGGGCAGGCGGCCGAGCGGTTCGCGCGGATGGTGACGGCGCTCGGCGGCCCGGCCGATCTGCTCGAGCGCCCGCAACAGCATCTGGCCACCGCCGACGTGATCATGCCGGTGCTTGCGCCGCGCGCTGGTTGGGTCGAACGTGTCGATGCCCGCGCGCTTGGGGTCGCCGTCGTCGGCCTCGGCGGCGGGCGGATGAAGACGACCGACACGCTCGACTACGCGGTCGGCCTGTCCGGGCTGCTCGAACTGGGCGACCACGTGACGGAAGGGCAGCCGCTCGGCGTCGTGCACGCGCAAAGCCGCGAGGCCGCGGAGCGCGCGGCGGGCGAGGTGCGGCGCGCGTACGGAATCGGCGACGAGGCCGGCGTGCTGCCGCCGACCATTCACGCATTGCTCGACTGAGCGCAGGAGGCCTGTATGCGAGCAATCGTGCTGGTGCTGGACTCGCTCGGGATCGGTGCGGCGCCTGACGCCGCGCGTTTTGGCGATGCCGGCTCGAATACGTTCGGCCATATCGCCGAGCAGTGCGCGCTCGGCGCGTGCGACACGGACGGCCGGCGTGGCCCGTTGCGGGTGCCGCAGCTCGAGCGTCTGGGGCTCGCGCTGGCGAGCCGGCTGGCGACGGGCACGCTGCCCGCCGGGATGTCGGCCGAGCCCGCGCTGACCGGCGCTTACGGCGCGGCATGCGAGGTGTCGTCGGGCAAGGACACGCCGTCCGGGCACTGGGAGCTGGCCGGTGTGCCGGTCCGGTTCGACTGGGGCTATTTTTCGCAGTCCGACGCATCGTTTCCCCCCGAATTGCTCGACGCGATCGTGCGCCGCGCGGGCTTGCCCGGCTATCTCGGCAACTGCCATGCGTCCGGCACCGACATCATCGCGGCGCTGGGCGAGGAACACGTCGCGACCGGCAAGCCGATCTTCTACACGTCCGCCGATTCGGTGTTCCAGATCGCGTGCCACGAAACGGCGTTCGGGCTCGACCGGCTGTATCGGCTGTGCGAGATCGCGCGCGAAGAGGTCGATCGCTACAACATCTGCCGCGTGATCGCGCGGCCGTTCCTCGGTACGAGCGCGGCGGATTTCCGGCGCACCGGTAACCGGCGCGACCTCGCAGTGCCGCCGCCGGCGCCAACGGTGCTGGAAAAGCTCGCGACCGCGGGCGGCCAGGTGATCGCGATCGGCAAGATTTCCGACATCTACGCGGGCGTCGGTGTGACGCGCAAGATCAAGGCGGACGGTCTCGCGGGCCTGTGGGACGCCACGCTCGAAGCGGTGCGCGACGCGCCCGACTTCAGCCTGGTGATGACGAACTTCGTCGATTTCGACCAGCTGTACGGGCATCGCCGCAACGTCGCGGGCTACGCGGCCGAGCTCGAGCGTTTCGACGCACGGCTGCCGGAGCTCCACGCGCTGCTGCGTGACGACGACGTGCTGATCCTGACGGCCGACCACGGTTGCGATCCGACCTGGCCGGGCTCCGATCACACGCGCGAACATGTGCCGCTGCTCGCCAGCGGCCCGCGGATCGAGCCGGGCAGTCTCGGTGTGCGTGCATCGTTCGCGGATCTCGGGCAGAGTCTCGCGAACTGGTTCGCGCTCGATGCATTTGCGGACGGCACCGCGTTTCTCGACGCGCACGCCGCGCGGTGAGCGGGAGCGGGATCGGAAGCGAAAGCAGGCCCTTTGAAAAAACAGGATGACGAGATGGACACACAGGCATTGATCGACGCGGCGAAGGCCGCTCGCGAAAAAGCGTATGCGCCGTATTCGCGCTTCAAGGTTGGCGCGGCGCTGCGCACGAAGGACGGCAAGATCTTCCACGGCTGCAACGTCGAGAACGCATCGTACGGCCTCTGCAATTGCGCGGAGCGCACGGCTTTGTTCGCGGCCATTGCGGCCGGGTATCGCCCCGGCGATTTTGCGGTGCTGGCGGTCGTGGGGGAGACGGACGGCCCGATCGCGCCGTGCGGCGCGTGCCGGCAAGTGATGATCGAGCTTGGCACGCCGTCGCTCGACGTGGTGCTGGCGAACCTGAACGGCGACGTGCGCGTGACGCGTGCGGACGCGTTGCTGCCGGACGCGTTCTACCTGAAGTAATCGTGCGCGGCGGCGCAGCGCGCCGCCGCCGCATCGTGTGCACGCATCCCGCGTGGCGCACCTCGTGCCACGTTACCCACGCGATCGCAGCGTCTGGCCCTGCTCGGTAATGATCGAGTCGAAATCGCCGAGCTGCGAAAAGCGCACGGCCTTCACGATACCGAACTTGCTGGAGTCGACGACCAGGTGTCGTTCGACCGCGCTTTCCATCGCGGCCTGCTTGATCGCGACTTCATGAAAATTCCAGCAGGTGACGCCGCGCGCGTCGTCGACCCCGCCTGCCGACAAGAACGCCTTGTTGATCCCCATTCGCCGCAGCATCTCGAGGCTCTCGTCGCCGGAAAACGAATCGGACGACGGCACATAGACGCCGCCGAGCAGAATCATCCGCACGTTCGGCTTGCGCCGCAGGATTTCCGCGACATTCAGCGAGTAGCAGACCACCGTCACGCTCAGGTCGACGGGTATCAGCCGCGCGAGCGTCGTGAGCGTGGTGCCGCAATCGATGAAGATCGTCTCGCCCTCGACGATCAGCTTCGCGGCGATCGCGGACGCTTCCGCCTTCGCCTGCGCGAAGTGGTCCTGTTCCAGTTCGAGCGAGTAGCCGGTGCTGCTTTGCACGTCGGTCGCGCTGACGATATAGCCGCGCAGATAGGTGAACTGGTCCGTGCTCGCGGCGATGTCGCGGCGCACCGTCATTTCCGACACGCCGAGTAGCGCCGCCGCGTCGCGCAGGTGCATCACGTTGCGTTGTGCGAGTGCGTCGGCGAGCGTGCGCAGACGTTCAGTTTTCTGCATGGAAATCCCGGGGGCTTGTTGCGCGGGCGGATGTGAGGCTTTGTGCACTGCAATGGTGAAATTATAACAAGGCGAACGTGCACGCCGACGCGCATCCGGCATTCGAAAGCGAATCGAAGGCTGCGCTGAAGTTGGCGGAATTGCACAGGATTGGCTGCGGTAAAACCACGCGCAAACGTTTCACTTGCGGCGGATTGGGCAGATAATGGCAGCGCACGACAGCGATTGAAAAGAACGAACAGAGCCTGAGAGATTACGAGGCGCAGTAAAAATAGAAACAGCCGCGATGCCGGTATGGGTCCTGGCTGCCGGCGCGCCGGATCGGAGTCGTCCGGTCCGGCGCATGCCGGATACGCGTCCGCTTTCCTGCTTTCCTGCTTTCCCTGCTTTCCTGCTTTCCCTGATTTCCTCGCTTCCCCGCGTCATTCCACGTCTTCGTCGTCTTCCACGAAACCGTCGTCCCGCGTCGGCGACGCGTACGCGCTCGCCTGCTCGAGCAGCCACGCGCGGAACAGTTCCAGCGGCTTGCTGTGGCTGAATTCCGTCGGATACACGAGGTAGTACGCGGAATCCTCGACCGTTGCCGCGTCGAACGGCACGACCAGGCCGAGCTGCTGCAGTTGCCCCTCGACGAAGAACTTCGGCACGAGCGCGACGCCGAGCCCGGCCGTGGCCGCGCTGATCAGCATCGTATGCAGCTCGTAGCGCACGCCCTGCATCGTGCGGGTGTCCTCGACGCCGAGCGTCTCGAACCACTGCGACCACGCGCCGGGGCGTGTCGTCGAGTGCAGCAGCGGGTACGCGAGCAGGTCCTGCGGCGTTTTCACGGGCCCGTCGAGCAGCGCCGGCGAGCAGATCGGCACGACTTCCTCGCCGAACAGGTAATCGGACGACGTGCCGGGCCAGGTCGGCTTGCCGTAGTGGATCGCCGCCTCGAAGTGGGTGTCCTCGAACGAGAACAGGTCGGTGCGGCTGCCCATGTTGACGCGCACGTCGGGCGTGCGGTCGTAGAAGTGCTTGATGCGCGGGATCAGCCAGTGCGACGCGAAGGTCGGCAGCACCGCGAGCTCCAGATAGCCGCCGCCGCTGCCGTGCGCGATGATCGACAGCGTGTCGCGGTCGAGCGACTCGAGCGCGCGCCGCACCTGCGTGCCGTACAGCTTGCCGGCGCGCGTCAGCACCACGCGCTGCTTCACGCGCGCGAACAGCCGCACGCCGAGGCTCGCTTCGAGCGTTGCGATCTGGCGCGACACCGCGCTTTCGGTCAGGAACAGCTCCTTGGCCGCGTGTGTGAAGCTTTCGTGACGCGCGGCGGCCTCGAAGGCCACGAGCGCGCCCATGTTCGGGATCTTGAATTTACGCATGAGGGTCGATTCGTCTGACGATCCGTGCCGCGCCGCGCACGGCGGCGGGGCGGGGAAAGTACCGTCAATAGTTCCAAAAACTCATTACGTGTCAATTTAATCTCGCTTTACGCCCGCCTGCAACCCTTTGAATAATGCATCCCACGCAAGGCTGGGCGTCCATCGGGCGGCTGGCCGACGAGTTGCCGGCACCGTTGCCGGCCGGTCCCCCCGACGAGAATCCATGATGCGCAATCCGAATATCGAGAGCTTGCTGACGAAGCTGCTGGGACAGGCAAAGACCGACGCCCTGTTCGCCACCCTGAACATGCCGGCCATCCTCGAGGAATGGGAAGACGGCGTCGTGACGCGCGCGGAAATCGCGCAGGCGATGAACATGGCGCTGTTCGAAGGGCTGCTCGATCGCTCGGCGAACGGCCGCGCGTACACGGCCGACGCGATCGGCGACGGCGGCTCGGTGTATTTCGATCACGGCGCACTGCGCACGGTGCGCTGGCCGCACACCGGCGCGCTGCCGCCGGGCGAGGCCGCGTTCACGCGCATCCTGCGTCCGCTCGGCTTCCGCCTGAACGGCCGCTATCCGCTCGACAAGCTCGGCATGACGGGCCGCGCGTATGCACACGAGGATGCACCCGACGAGATCGCGCAGTTCTTCGTCAGCGAACTGCATCCGGAGCGCTTCTCGAAGGAATTCCAGCAGGCGGTGACCAATGTCGTGAGCTCGTCGCGCGATCCGCTGACCCCGGCCGCCGTTGCGCTGCTGTGGGAGATCGAGCGCGAAGGCTGGCTGTCGCTCGACGCCGCGCACGCGCTGCTGCCGGAGATCGTCGGCGCGTTCGCGCGCCAGCACGACGTGCCGGGCGAACTCGACTACGAGACGCTGCTGCTCGAATCGGCGGAAATGGCGTGGATCGCGACCGAAGGCAATGCGTTCAACCATGCGACCGACCGTGTCGCCGACGTGTTCAAGCTGTCCGACGACGAGAAGGCGAAGGGCCGGCCGATGAAGCCGGACGTCGAGCGCTCGCGCTCTGGCCGGGTGTTCCAGACCGCGTATCGCGCGGACGTCGTCGAGCGCGAGTTCCGGACGCGCGATGGCGCGCTCGTGAAGCGTAACGTGCCCGGCTCGTTCTACGAGTTCATCACGCGCAAGCGCACGTTCGACCAGGCGCAGCGCCGCTGGGTGACCGACCTGCGCTTCGATGCCGGCAATGCGCAGGGCATCTTCAAGATGACCGCGAACGCCGCGAAATAATCGTGAAGCGCGCGACCCCGATTGAAGTCGGGCAGGAACTGCTCGACACGCTCGCCGCCGACCTGCGCACCGCGGTGCGCGGCGAGGTGCGTTTCGATGCCGGCTCGAAGGCGCTCTATGCGTCCGACGCGTCGAATTACCGGCAGGTGCCGCTCGGCGTCGTCGTGCCGGCCGGCGCGGACGATCTCGCCGCGGCGCTCGGCGTGTGCCGGCGCTACGACGTGCCGTTTCTCACGCGCGGCGGCGGCACGTCGCAGAACGGGCAGTGCGTGAACGTCGCGGTCGTCGCCGATACGAGCAAGTATTTCAACCGCGTCGTGTCGATCGATCCGGACGCGAAGAGCGCGATCGTCGAACCGGGCGTCGTCTGCGACACGCTGCGCGACGCGGCCGAAGCGCACGGCCTGACGTTCGCGCCGGACCCGGCGACGCACAGCCGCTGCACGCTCGGCGGGATGATCGCGAACAACTCGTGCGGCGCGCATTCGGTGATGGCCGGCAAGACGGTCGAGAACGTCGACGCACTCGAGATCCTCACGTATGACGGCGCGCGCTTCTGGGTCGGCCCGACGCCCGAGCACGAACTCGACGCGATCATCGCGGAAGGCGGCCGGCGCGGCGAGATCTACCGCCAGCTGCGCGACCTGCGCGACCGTTACGCGGACCGCATCCGCAACGAGTTTCCGCAGATCAAGCGGCGCGTGTCGGGCTTCAACCTCGACCAGCTGCTGCCGGAGAACGGCTTCAACGTCGCGCGCGCGCTGGTTGGCACCGAAGGTACGTGCGCGGTCACGCTGCAGGCGAAAGTGCGGCTCGTGCACAGCCCGTCGTGCCGCGTGCTGCTCGTGCTCGGTTTCACCGACATCTTCACCGCGGCGGACGCGGTACCGCATTTCAACCGCTTCTCACCGATCGCGATCGAGGGCCTCGACCGCGCAATCATTCGCGGGCTGCAGGCGCGCGGGCTGAAGGCCGACGAGATCGCGCTGCTGCCGCCCGGCGATGCGTGGGTCGTGCTGGAGTTCGGCGCGGATACCGTCGATGCAGCGCTCGCGCAGGCACGCGCAGCGGAGGCGCATTTCAACGGTGGCGGCGCGGGGCCGGACGTGAGCGGCTTCGTCGTCGAGGAGAAGGCGAAGCAGCAGCGGATCTGGTCGATCCGCGAGACGGGCGCGTCGGCGATCGCGCTGTCGGTCGATCCGTCGAAGCCCGATCCGGTTGCCGGCTGGGAAGACGCGGCCGTCGATCCGCTGCGGCTCGGCGATTACCTGCGCGCGTTCCAGGCGCTCGTCGACCGCTACGGTTACGAGACCTGCCTGTACGGCCATTTCGGCGATGGTTGCGTGCATGCGCGGATCACGTTCGACCTGCGCAGCGCGACCGGCGTGCAGGTGTGGCGCGGCTTCCTGCGCGAGGCGGCGCAACTCGTCGTCGACTTCGGCGGCTCGCTGTCCGGCGAGCACGGCGACGGCCAGGCGAAAGCCGAGTTCCTGCCGATCATGTACGGCCCGGAACTGATGCAGGCGATGGCCGAGTTCAAGGCGATCTGGGATCCGTCGAACCGGCTGAACCCCGGCAAGGTGATCAACGCGTACCGCGCCGACGAGAACCTGCGGCTCGGCCCGGCATATAAGCCCGTGACGCTGCAGACGAAGCTGACTTTTGCGAGCCCCGAGGGCGACGGGATGCAGCGCGCGATCGAGCGCTGCATCGGGATGGGCAAGTGCCGTTCGCTCGACGGCGGCACGATGTGCCCGAGCTACCGCGCGACGCGCGAGGAGAAGTTCTCGACACGCGGCCGCGCGCACCTGTTCTGGGAGATGCTGCAGGGCGACGTGATCAAGGACGGCTGGAACAGCGCCGAGGTCAAGGAAGCGCTCGATGCGTGCCTCGGCTGCAAGGGCTGCAAGTCCGATTGCCCGACGCATACCGACATGGCGTCGTACAAGTCGGAATTCCTGTCGCACTACTACGAAACGCATCGCCGGCCGCGGCAGGCGATGTTCATGGGGAGGATCGGACAATGGGCACCGCTGGCGAGCCGCTTTCCTCGGCTTACGAATTTTATGACCTCGACCCCGCCCTTGGCGCGTATCGGCAAGTGGATCGCCGGCATCGCGCCGCAGCGGGCGCTGCCGGCGTTCGCGCCGCAGCCGTTCCGCGCGATCGCGAAGCGGCGCGGGATCGGGCAGCGCAAGGGGGCGACGCCGGCCCGCGGCAAGGTGATTCTGTGGGTTGATACGTTCAACGAGCATTTCTCGCCGGACATCGCGTCGGCCGCGGTCGACGTGCTGAGCGCGCTCGGCTACGACGTGACCTTGCCGCAGAAGCGCCTGTGCTGCGGCCGGCCGCTGTACGACTATGGCCTGCTCGACGAAGCGCGCGCGCTGCTGCGCACGGCGGTCGACGAACTCGCCGACGAGATCGGCGCGGGCGTGCCGGTCGTCGGGCTCGAACCCGGCTGCCTGTCGGTGTTCAAGGACGAGCTGCTGAAGCAGTTACCGAACGAACCGCTCGCGAAGCGTCTCGCCGCGCAGACGTTCCTGTTCTCCGATTTCGTCGCGCAGGCGGATTTCGCGTGGCCGCAGCTCGACGCGGACGTGATCGTCCACGGGCACTGCCATCAGAAATCGCTGTTCGGGATGAAGGGCGAAACCGCGCTGCTCGACAAGCTCGGCGTGCGCTGGAAGCTGCTCGATACAGGCTGCTGCGGGATGTCGGGATCGTTCGGCTTCAACGAGGCCCATTACGACCTGTCGATGAAGATCGGCGAAGGCAAGCTGCTGCCGCTCGTGCGGCAGGCGAGTGCGGACGCGATCGTCGTCACCAACGGCTTCAGCTGCCGCGAGCAGATCGAGCAGGGCGCGGGTCGCACGCCGCTGCATATCGCGCAGCTCGCGAAACGGGCGCTCGGGGTGTAACGAAAGAGGCGGCGAGTGTCGACGCCGGGCTGGGCGTCGACGCTCGCGCGTCAGAACGAAAAGTCGTCGACAGCGAAGGCCGACTGCTGACGTTTCAGCTCCTTCAGCCAAAGCTTCAGGCTCCCGACGTCGTTGAACAGCGGCATCTCTTCCTTCAGATTGCGGATGTCCTGCTGGAGCCCGACGATTTCACGCGCGAGATTGAGCAACACCGTGTCGGGAGAGACGCCGACGTACGGAGAAAATCCGTACGCGTGCCGGAAGTTGGATTCCACATGCAGGATTTCCTGGTCGAGTTCGGCGACTTGCTCCTTGAGTATCTTGTTGTAGTGCTTCAGGCGATCTTCACTGATCTGGTTGATCGCGTGCTGATCGATGTGTTCGAGTTCTAGCTGCAGTTCCAGCAGCTTCAGCAGATCGTTCTTGTCGTAAGCCTGGTTGACCCGCTGCATCAGCGAAGTCTTGCGCTCGCGCTCCAGCGGATCGGGCTCCCGATCGGGATGCAGCGCGCTGGCGAGCTTGCGATAGACGTCACGGATCGACTGGCTCAGCTCGACCTGTTCCGCTTGCTGCTGCGACTCCTTCGCAAGCTGCTTCGCCGATTTTTGCCGTTTGGCCCGCCGCGCTTCCCGCGCCCGCTGGTTGGCCTCATCCCGAGCCCGCTGTTGTTCCAGCTTCGCATGAACGTGTTGCAGGACCTCGTCATGCGCGCTCATGTCGAGGTCGTCGTCGAGTTCGACACCGAGCATCGCTTCCAGCTCGGCCTTCATCGTCGCATACTCGGTGGCGACTTCGGTGTCGTAGTCGGTTCCGCCATGCCGGTTGTAGACGGCCTTCAACTGCGCGTCGGCGTTGCCGTCGATCAGGTCGCCGGCGATGCTGGCGATCAGCGTCGAGATCATGCGTTGCTCGGCCTTGGTCAGTCCTTTTCGGCCGCTTGCCTCGTCGAGCCCGAACACCATCTTCGTGCGCAGATCCGTCCACGCGCGTTCGAGCGGCAACAACTCGTCGACATATCGCTTCTGGAACGCGGGCATGACCTGCTCCCATGCCGACAGGCACTTGCGGCGCTTTTCGATCTGCTTGATCAGCGCATTGAATGCCTTCTGCCCCTTGGACAGGACGGTCTTGCCGGAATTCGGCGCAATGCTGACGGACCGGTTGTTTGCGCGGGGCATGGCGGTTCCTCTCGGTGGCTGCGGTGCACGAAACAAACGGGCATTTTAGCGCCGCCTGCGACAGGCCCACGTCGAGCGGATCACGTATGCCGTCAGCCGGGTCGCGCATTCGCCGCGACTTGATGACTATTGCTCACAACATAGTTCCGATATTTCGTTTGCTGCGCGGGTATTGGCTACCCACAATCCTTTCACCTCTTTCGCGGTGCAAGGTTCTACGGAGACGGAACCATGGCTGCCGCGTGCCCCCGTGCTGCGGGCGGCGCGCGCATGCCAGCGCGACGGAGGTCGCCGGCGCGCGGTTCGCGCGTCGCATCCCGACTCAAAGCAGAAAGGAATGCCCGATGAAGTTCCGAATTCGCTCCCTGTCCGGCGTGGCGCTTGCCGCGGCGATCCTCGCACTCCCGATGAGCGCGGCCCACGCGCAGGAGACGGTCGTCAAGGTCGGCGTCGCCGGCCCGCTGACGGGCGGCGGTGCCGCGTACGGCAAGGACATCGAGAACGGCGTGCGCATGGCCGTCGACGAAGCGAACGCGATGCATCCGACCGTCGGCGGCAAGCCGGTGAAGTTCGTCGTCGCGTCGCAGGACGACCAGAGCGATCCGCGTGCGGGCGTGCAGGCCGCGCAGCAGCTGACGGACTCGCAGGTCGCGGTCGTGATCGGCCATTTCAATTCGGGCACGACGCTGCCGGCGTCGAAGATCTACGCGAAGGCCGGCATTCCGATGATCACGCCGTCCGCGACCAATCCCGAGATTACGCGCGCGGGCCTCGGCACCGTGTATCGCGTGATCGCGACCGATACACAGAACGCCGGCAACGCGGGCACCTATGCGGCGACGGTCACGAAGGCGAAGCGGATCGCGATCATCGACGACCGCACCGCATTCGGCCAGGGCGAGGCCGACGAGTTCGAGAAAGCCGTGAAGGCGAACGGTGGAACGATCGTCACGCGCGAATTCACGAACGACAAGGCAGTCGACTTCAGCGCGCAGCTCACGAAGATCAAGAGCGTGAACGCCGATCTCGTGTTCTTCGGCGGCCTCGATGCGCAGGCCGCGATGCTCGTCAAGCGGATGCGCCAGCTCGGCATCCGCGCGCAGTTCCTGGCCGGCGGCGGCGTGATGAACGCGAACTTCATCAAGCTCGCGGGCAACGCGGCCGAAGGTGCGTCCGTGTGGGAGTACGGCCAGCCGTTGTCGCGCCTCGAGAAGGGCAAGACGTTCGAGACGAAGTTCAAACAGAAGTACGGGGTCGACATGCTCGCGTATGCGCCGTTCGCGTATGACGCGACGTGGATCGCGATCAACGCGATGCAGAAGGCGAACTCGACGAAGCCCGCGGATTTCAACAGCGCGCTGAAGAACACGAGCTATGACGGCATCACGGGCACGATCGCGTTTACGGGCACCGGCGACCTGAAGAACCCGAGTTCGACGCTGTACGAAGTGAAGAACGCCGCATGGCAGCCGGTGACGACGAAGTCGGCGAATTGAGCATGCGTGCCGGCCGGGCGTCGCGCGGCGCTTTGCTGCCGGCGCCGTCCGTGCTGAAATAGCGTCAGGAGTCCGGCGTACCAAGGGTTTTCCCCGGCTGCGGCCCGTGTGCCGCGCCATTCATTGCAATCTGGAGTCAGTCGTGAGTTCTCAAGTCGTAATCGTCGGCGGCGGTGTGATCGGCAGCTCGATCGCCTATTTCCTGCGCGCGTCCGATCCGACGGTCGCCGTGACCGTGATCGAACGCGATCCGACCTATGCGAAATCGTCGTCGGCGCTGTCGGCCGCTTCGATTCGTCAGCAATTCTCGACACCACTGTCGATCCAGATGTCGCTGTACGGGATCGAATTCCTGCGCACGCTCGGCGAGCGGCTCGAAGTGGACGGCACGCGTCCGTCGATCGACCTGCACGAAGGCGGTTATCTGTTTCTCGCGACGCCTGCGGGTGAAGCGACGCTGCGCGAGAATCATGCGCTGCAGACGCAGCTCGGCGCGGATATCCGATTGATGGATTGCGACGCGCTGCGCGCGAAGTTTCCGTGGCTGAACGTCGACGATCTCGTGGCCGGCGCGTATGGCGTGAGCGGCGAAGGCTGGTTCGACGGCTACGGGCTCGTGCAGGCGCTGCGCAAGAAGGCGCAGGCGCTCGGCGTGCGCTACGTGGCTTCCGACGTGACGGGCGTCGTGCGTGACGGGCGCAAGGTCACGCATGTCGTCACGAGCGACGGCGAGCGCTATGCGTGCGATACGGTCGTCAACGCGGCCGGTGCGTGGACGCGTACGTTGTCCGCGATGATGGGCATCGACATTCCCGTGTATGCGCGGCGTCGCAGCATCTTCAACGTGTCGTCGCCGGCGAAGCTCGCGGCCTGCCCGCTGCTGATCGATCCGACGGGTGTGTATTTCCGGCCGGAAGGGCGCACGTATATCTGCGGCACGTCGCCGAGCCCGGACAAGGACCCCGACGATCTGCCGCTCGACCAAGTGGATCACGATTTGTTCGATGAGGTGATCTGGCCGACGCTCGCGCATCGCGTGCCGGAGTTCGAGGCGCTGCGCGTGGAGAACTGCTGGTCCGGGTACTACGAGTACAACGTGTTCGATCACAACGCGATCATCGGGTATCACCCGGCGCTCGATAACGTCGTGTTCGCGAACGGGTATAGCGGGCATGGGCTGCAGCAGGGGCCGGCGACCGGGCGCGGTGTCAGTGAACTCATTCTGGGCGGGCGTTATGAAACGCTCGACCTGTCGTCGCTCGGCTGGGCGCGTGTGCTGGAGAATCGGCCGATCGTCGAAAAGAACGTCGTGTAGCGCGGTTGTGTGAGCGGCGTGGCCGCCCGTCGCGAGCGGGCGGGATTCTCCTTGTGTCTCACCGATTGGCCCGACTTTGTCGGGCTTTTTTTGCTTCTCGGCGCTTTCAACGTAACCGTCCGGCGGCAATCGGTCACATCGTTGCTATCACAACCACAATGGCGACACCGACGATAATGATGCCGGCCAGCGCGTACCACCCCTTCCTGGTCGTCGGAAACTCCGCGTCTGATCCGCTTGCCGCACATAGCAACAGCAAAATCCAGCCTGCTACGTCGATCAGCACTTTACCTATCTTTCCGGGCACGCCGGTCAGACGACTCCGCAGGCTTCCCCGCGCATATGGACTGGACGTTGGTCGATGAAATGTTGGTCTGTCGTGAAGTGGCATTTCGTCCTGGGTAAAAGTTTGTTTTCGGCCGCCTCGTGGCTGGAATTCGCGACATCAGTCCGGTGTCGCGCACATCCCTATACCCTTTGGCCAATCTCGATAAGCAACCCATTTTCAAGACGCCAGCGCAGCTAAACTGGTCGCGAAGCCTTGCTTCTCGAACATCGGATGTTGACCGCAGAACCCTTTGCGCCGATGGTCGGAAAAACGCCTTGTTCGACAAGACGCAGCGAAGGGGAGCAGGGAATTCACGGCAGCAAAAAAAGCGCGGGCCGCATGGGCAGCAACCCATACGACCCGCTGACCACAACCAACTCAACACAGGAGTTGACCATGGCTGACGCCGATAGTAAGTCACGTCCAAAGAAGCGTAAACCGCGCAAGCCGAACACCGTGCTTGCGATGATCCTCCGCAGCACGCCTGATCGGCCCAAGAGAGGCTGGCCGTACATGCCTTGGATGAGCGTCATCGATGCGCACTTCAAGCTGTTCGGATTCGAACCGGGGGACCGCGTCTTTCTCGCCATCAATCACAAGACCCGGCAAATCACCACCACGCCTGACGGTAGCCAGCTTGCGCTTCGAGAGCAGCCCTACCATCAGCATGCCGAATGAGCGGAAGCGGCATAAACCACAAGGACCGCTTCGCGCGGTCCTTGCTGATGGATTGTCGGTTATGCACGAACGCGACCGACCGGCGGGGCGCTATTGCCTTGGCCCTTGTCTCGGATGTCGCGATGCGTGTCGACCATCATCTTTAACAACTGTCATGGTCGCAACCTTGCTGCCCAGACGGAGTGCATGGCGCATACACGAACACGTACTACCAGCGGATCGCCGGCGTGAACCAGACGTTCGTCGCGAGCGGAAATTCGCAGTCGGTCGATTTCAAATTGGCTCGCGTGCTGGCGCGCGGCCAGAATGACGTGCTCGGTGGGTATTTCCGACTGTCGCGACGCGTCGGCCAGAGCTTCATCGAAGACACCGAAATCCCGCAGCAGCGCCGCAACAACACGTTCGTCGAAATCGGCCTGACCGACCGCCACTACTTCGGCGGGGCACAGTTCGATGGCACGCTCGCGTATCGCCAAGGTATCGGCGCGTTCGGTACGCAAGACGACATTCTTGCGCCCGGTGGAGGTCCGACCTACCGCTACAAGATGGCCGTCCTCGACGCAAACCTGTTGGCGCCGTTCGCGATCGCGCAGCAACCATTCCGCTACGTCACAACCTTCCACGGCCAATACACGGGCAACACGCTGTACTACATCGACGACCTGTCGATCGGGAGTCGCTACACGGTGCGGGGCTTCGACGGCGAAACAATGCTGGCGGCGGCGCGCGGCTTCTACTGGCGCAATGAGTTGCAGATGCCGATCGGGCAGACGGCGCACGTGGTCTACGCCGGGCTGGACTATGGCCGCGTGTGGGGCCCGCAGCCGGTCGCGCTGGTCGGTACGCAATTGGCCGGCGCGATTGTCGGCGTGAAGGGCAGCGTCGATACACGATTTGGCACCTACGCGTATGACTTGTTCGCCGGCACGCCCGTCTACACGCCGTCTGACTTCGACACGTCCCGTGTGACGCTCGGATTCCAGCTGACGGCGCAGTTCTGACGCACAGGCGTCGGAATTCGCGCCAGCGAGACAGCGTCGGCGCGCATTCGCCAATGAGTAAGCATGACGTCCGACTGCGATCCTCAAACAGGACGGCTACCGGATCGGGCACTGCATGACGATGAGCTCGCCGGTGAACCTCGGACTGCTCGTGCGTCGAATCTCCTCGAAGCCCTCGCGCCGCCAGAATTCATACGCGCGCGGATTGGTTGAAACGACGGCAAGTTGCGCGGTACGGTAGCCTCGCTCGCGTGCCATTTCGACCAGCATCCCCAACGCGGCCTTTCCGTGCCCTCGGCCCTGATGTGCTTCGGAGAGGAGGATCAGGCCGATCCAGATGCAGTCGTCGGCTGGATAGGCGTGAATGACATCTGCGCAGCCGATCATGTCCGTTCCGACAAAGAATCCGAAGACTGATTTGTCTGCTGCATCCTTGCTGGCGGGCTTGCCGAAGAAGAAATCGTCGACATCTTCGGTGGAGGGCGGACGACCCTCAACGCGTTCCGTGTACGAAGCTGCTTCAATGAAGACGCGCAAGACATTAGCGCAGTCGCTAGCTGACTCGCTGGACAGGGGGCGCACTGTAAGCACCGGGTATTCGTCGGAAATGAGAAATTTGATTCTAAATCGATTTGTTTCCACGACAACGGCATGGTGAAGCCCAAGGTCTATATGAATGATGCGTGGAAGCGTCTCGAAGAGTTCGTTGCGGCCGACGCGGGCAAGCCCGCTCGTCGGTCGGCTCGAACTGACGCGAGAGACGGACCTCTATCACGATCTGGACATGGAGCCGGACCACATCGATAAGCTCATCAGGCGATGGGCCGTGAAGTGTGGAGTCGACCTGTCCGCATTCGACATCCACTATTACTCTCCGTCAGCGAAGCTCGGTATCGGCTCGTTCCTTGTGACGGTCGTGAAGTCCGCGTTCAGCACCGAGGCGCGCGAGACGCTAGGCGGTCGTTCGCTTACGCTCGGCATGATGGAAGAGGCGATGCGCCGGCGCTGGGGAGCGTAACGCCTCTACGCGGCGAGACTGCCGCACGCGTCCTTCAAGATATGTGTCGACCCGTTGGCCCGACCTTGTCGGGCTTTCATGTCGCGTACAGATAGAGAGAATCCGGATTGCGCAATCGGACAAGTCAGATTGTGCGGAACGTGTTGGTGATCTCGCACGGTTTGCAATCTTTTACACGCCGCTTTTGCCGATATCGCTTATTGTTCGCGGGTTAATAAAAATCGGGGCCAAGAACAATGAAGGGGAAGACCTGCGTTTGCGGGGGCGGGGCTGCCATCCTGCTCGCGGGTTGCGCGCTGTTCCCGCAACCGGCCCACCATGTGACCACGGAAACGCCGCACTACGACGGGCCGTTTTGGCCCGTATCCGCGTGTTGACCGGCAATGGCACCGGCGGCGCCGTCTTCCGGCCGGGCGAGGGGGGGCGTGCCCGCTTCGAAACCGCTGTCGATCGGGATGACAGTCAGCAATAGCGCCGGCAACTACTATTCGAGTTGCTCGCCGCCATGGGCGACGTTCACGCCGCAGCCCGGCCAAGATTACGACATTTTCCTGGATGGCAGCGATCGACACTGCTGGGTCGCTGCCCGGCACATCGACGGATACGGGATGGACGAGCCTGTCGCGCTCACGCTCACCCCGAAATGCCCGGCCGATGCTCAGGCCCGGACACCGGACACCGTAGGCCGCAGGGCCTCTTCCCGTCGAAATTCGAAATGTGCTCCGGCATATGCGGCATGTCGGAGCATGAACAACCTGTATGCCGCTCAATCGATCTGGAAATTCCACCATGCGCCACTTCAAAAGAACGCTTCCTGCTTTGTTGATCGTTGCCGTGTTGTCCGGTTGCGCCGTTTCCGTCGGTCCGGGCGAGGGCGACCAGAAGATCTCGGATGCCTCGCAGGAGTCGCTCGAGCAGCAATTTAAGGTCGGCACCTCCACGCGGGACGAGGTTGCGATGCAGCTCGGCGCACCGTCCAGCAAGTCGGTCGCAGGTAGCTACGAAATCTGGAAGTATCAGTACACGAAGCGGGCAGCGGTCGGGTTCGTGTTCGTCGGGGTGCCGGTCGGCACGACGAAAAGCGCGCAGTTCTATTTCGACAACGACAGCGGCGTGCTGCGCAAGATCGCATTCGAATCGCACCAGGGTTGATCGACAGGTGCCGGGCGTCTGCGCGGCATGCGAATTTTCGATTCGCATCGGACGCATGACCGGGCGGGCGCTGGCCTTGGCCGTTGATGACCAAACCGCAAGACCTAGTGCATAGATATCGTTTGCCGCAGCCTTAATGACTGTCGACAATCGTGGCTCGAATTTGCCGCCGATGCGTCAGAAGCGCACCGGCGGCCGGCAACCGGGCGGCTATCCCGGCCATCCCCCGCCATCCAGCCCACGACGACATGTACGCGTTCACACCTTCGTTCCAGCATCCCGCCGGCTCGCCGATCCGCGAGTTGTTCAAGTACCTGAGCGAGCCCGGCATGATTTCCTTCGCCGGCGGCTATCCGGCCAGCGACCTGTTCGACACCGACGGCCTGAACACGGCCGCCGAGCGCGCGTATGCGCAGCCGGTCCGCTGTCTGCAGTACGGCCCGACCGACGGCCTCGCCGAACTCAAGCAGCAACTGATCGCGCTGATGGCGCGTCGCGGCGTGACCTGCACGCCCGCCGAACTGCTCGTCACGACCGGTTCGCAACAGGGCCTCGACCTGCTGCTGCGCGTGATGGTCGCGCCGGGCGACGTCGTGCTGACCGAACAGCCCGCGTATCCGGCGACGCTGCAGGCAATGCGCCTGCAGCAGGCGCGCATCGTCACGATTCCGGTGGATGGCGAAGGTCTCGACGTCGACCGCCTCGATGCGCTGCTTGCATCGGGCGAGATCGCGCAGCCGAAGCTGCTGTACACGGTGCCGACGTTCGCGAACCCGACCGGCGCAACGCTCACGCGCGAGCGCCGGCTGAAGCTGCTGCGTCTCGCGGTGCAATACCGCTTCCTGATCGTCGAGGACGATCCATACGGCGACCTGCGTTTCACGGGCGAAGCGGTGCCGTCGATGCTCGCGCTGGCCGCTGAAGTGGATGGCGCACGCGACTGGATCGTGCATTTCGCGAGCCTGTCGAAGATCGTCGCGCCGGGCCTGCGCGTGGGCTGGACGATCGCACCGGCCGAGATCGCACGGCGCTGCGTGATCGCGAAGCAGACGGTTGACCTGTGCAGCACGCCGTGGACGCAGGCGACGGCCGCCGAATATCTGGCGGACGGCGCGCTCGAGCGCCATCTGCCGCGTATTACCGAGGCGTACAAGCGCAAGTGTGACGCGATGTGCGACGCGTTGCGCGACGGGCTCGGCGATGCGATCGAATTCCATCGTCCCGAAGGCGGGATGTTCGTGTGGGCGCGGATCGGCGCGCTGTCGTCTGCTGTGCTGCTGCAGCACGCGATCGCGAACAAGATCGTATTCGTGCCCGGCAACGCGTTCTTCGCGGACAACGTCGACGACGCGTCGCTGCGCCTGTCGTTCGCTGCGCCGGATGTCGATGCGATCAAGGAAGGCGTTGCGCGGCTCGCGCGCGCATATGGCGCGGCGCTGGCCGCATAAGGAGGAAACACAACGATGAACGTGACCGTCAACGAAACCGCGTGGATCGATGAAGCACCGGGCATGGCCGACATCGGGCCGATTGCACATCTGTCGTCGCAGATCAGCGCGGGGCCTGAATACGTCGCCGAAGTGCTCGGGCGGCTGGGGGCCGATCGCACGGACGCAGGCGATATGGCGCCGGTCGTGCTCGGCTACAACTGAGCGTAGCGCCGTAGCCCAACGCACGGCGCACGGCGCACGGCGCACGGCGCACGGCGTGCGTCATGGCGGAATCGACGCCGGAACGGTTAAGCTTGTGCGATCGACACCACGCATCGCGCAGCAGCGCTCTGACCATGTCCCATCCCGCTCCGGAATCGATTTCAGCGACCTACGATCACATCTGGACCTGCATCGAATCGGGCGTCGACGTGAAGCGCTCGCGGTTTACGATGCTGCAACTCGCGACGCTCGGTCTCGACGGCGCACCGAAGGTGCGGACGGTCGTGCTGCGTCAGGTGCGCCGTGCTGAGCGTCGGCTGTCGTTCCATACGGACGTCCGTTCGGAGAAGGTTGCGGAGCTGCGTCGCGATCCGCGTATCGCACTCGTCGGCAACGATCTCGATTCGCTCGTCCAGATTCGCATCGAAGGCACCGCATCGATCTGCGACGACGAAGCGGAGCGGCGCGCGATCTGGGAATCGAGCCGTCCGCATACGCTGCTGCTGTATCGCGCGCCATTACCGCCCGGTACGCCGGTCGCGTCGCCTGCCGATGCGCAGTTTCGTGCCGATGCAGGCGCGAGCCTGACGGACGACGGCTACGCGAATTTCTGCTTGATCCACGTGAAGGCGACGCGGCTCGACTGGCTCGATCTCGCGCCATCCGGCCATCGTCGCGCACAGTTCGACCTGCGCGGCGATGGTTTCGACGGCCGCTGGGTTGCGCCTTGACGCTCACGCACCTGCTGCCCGCCGCCACCGCCACCGCCACCCGTCCGCCGTCCACCGCTGCCGCTGCCGCGATCACACGCGCGCGTTACGGCTGCCCGTCCAGCCCCGCCTGCGCAATCAACCAGTCGCGCATCACCGCGAGCGCATCGTCATCGCGCCGCTCGCCCGGATACACGAGATAGAACCCCACCGACAGCGGAAGCGCGACGTCGAACGGCTTGCACAGCCGCCCCGCGGCGATGTCGCGCTCGACGAGCGGATCGGTTGCGAGCGCGATGCCCTGGCCGGCGACTGCCGCGTCGATCGCGAGCGACGTCTGGTTGAAGCGCAGCCCCTTGTGCGGATCGACGTCAACAGGTTCCGGCAGCGCCGCGAGAAAATCCGGCCACAGATCGTGCGCGTCGTGCAGCAGCACGTGGCCGGCCAGCGCGTACGGCGTCGCAGGCACGTTCGGCAACGCCGGGCTGCAAACCGCACACACGTCGAGCGGAAACAGCTGATGCGCGGCGAGGCTCTTGCCGAACGGCGGCTTGCCGAAACGGATCGCGAGATCGACGCCGTCGTGCCGGAACGTCGCGAGCTGCTGGTCGGCGATCACGCGCACGTCGATGTCCGGATACGCGTCGGTGAAGTGCGCGAGCCGCGGGATCAGCCACTTCGACGCGAACGACGGCGTCGTGCTGATCGTCAGCGTCGCGCGTCGTTTCACGAGCTTGTCGGTCGCGTCGGCGATCGCGTTCAGCGCGCGCTGAACATCGGAAAAATACGCGGCGCCGTCGTGCGTCAGCGCGAGGCCGCGCGGCAGGCGCTCGAACAGCCGCAGGCCGAGCGCGTCCTCCAGATGCCGCACCTGCTGCGCGACCGCGCCCTGCGTGACGCCGATCTCGTCCGCGGCCGCGCGGAAGTTCAGATGCCGCGCGGACACTTCGAACGCACGTAGCGCATTGAGCGGCGGCAGGCGGGACGGGCGGCGTATCGACATCGTCAGGCAGTAGAAAATCTATCGTCGAAGTGCAGAAATACTGGTTCGACAGTGAATGGGGATGCGCACTACATTACACGAATGCGTGTCCGGTGGCGGATGCGCGATCGCATGAATCGGACAAGGAGCACATCGTGACTGTAGAAAAAGTGGCGCTGATCACGGCGGCGGGCAAGGGCATGGGCGCGGCGATCGCGCGGGAACTGGCTGCGAGCGGCTATCGCGTCGCGCTGATGTCGCCGTCGGGCAGCGCGGTCGCGCTTGGCGAGGAACTCGGTGGCTTCGGGATCCAGGGCTCGGTTACCGACGACGCGGACATCGAGCGGCTGGTGCAGGAGACGGTTGCGCGTTACGGCCGGATCGACGCGGTCGTCAACAACACCGGGCATCCGCCGAAGGGCGACCTGCTGGCGATCACCGACGACAACTGGCATGCGGGGCTCGACCTGATCCTGCTGAACGTCGTGCGCGTGATGCGCCGCGTGACGCCGATCTTCCAGGCGCAGGGTGGCGGCGCGGTGGTCAATATCTCGAGCTTCGCGGCGGACGCGCCCGAGCAGCCGATGCCGGTGTCGTCGGCACTGCGCGCGGCGCTGAGTGCGTGGACGCGTCTGTACGCGGAACGCTACGCAGCCGAGAACATCCGGATGAACGCGGTGCTGCCGGGCTTCATCGACAGCTGGCCCGAAACGCCGGAGATCGTCGCGCGCATTCCGGCCGGCCGCTTCGGCAAGACGCAGGAAATCGCGAAGACGGTCGCGTTCCTGCTGTCGGACGGCGCGGGCTACATCACCGGGCAGAACATTCGCGTCGATGGCGCGATCGTGAAGGCGCTCTGAGCGCGGCTGTGACGGAAACGGCGGCGGCCGCCAGGCCGCCTGCCTGCTACAAAACCCTACAAACCAGACAAATCCGGGATACATCAGACCTTTCAAATCGGTGACGCCGTGTGACCGGGGTGCGCCGAAACGAAAGGTAGACGCGTCCGGGCGCGCGGCATGTCCATTTTTACGAAAGGAGATGCCAGGCAATGTCTTCCAATCCGTTTTCCCCGATGCGGCGTCACCTGCTGGCCACGTCCGTGGCCGCAGGCGTCGCTGCGATGCTGCCCGCCGGTGTGCGCGCCGCGACGGGCGGCGGCAACATCCGCCCGTTCACCGCTCATATTCCTGACGACGCGCTCGTCGACCTGCGCCGCCGCATTGCCGCGACGCGCTGGCCGGGCCGCGAGACCGTTGCCGACGAATCGCAGGGCGTGGCGCTCGCACGCATGCAGGCGCTGCTCCGCTACTGGGGCAGCGACTACGACTGGCGCAAGGGCGAGGCGCGCCTGAACGGCTTCCCGATGTTCATCACCGAGATCGACGGCCTCGACATTCACTTCATCCACGTGCGTTCGCGGCACGAGAACGCGTTGCCGATGATCATGACGCACGGCTGGCCCGGTTCGGTCTTCGAGCTGCTGAAGGCGATCGGTCCGCTGACCGACCCGACCGCGCACGGCGGCAGCGCCGACGACGCGTTTCACGTCGTCGTGCCGTCGCTGCCGGGCTTCGGTTTCTCGGGCCGGCCGACGAAGACGGGCTGGGGCTCCGACCACATCGCGCGAGCGTGGGGCGAACTGATGGCGCGGCTCGGCTATACGCGCTTCGTGTCGCAGGGCGGCGACTGCGGCTCGGTGATCTCGCACCGGATGGCGATGCAGCGCGTGCAGGGGCTGGCCGGGATTCACGTGAACATGCCGGCCACCGTGCCGCCCGACATCGCGACGCTGCTCGCGACCGACGCACCGGCGCCGGCCGGCCTGTCGCCGAAGGAGAAGGCCGCGTATGAGAAGCTCGGCACGTTCTACCGCGACAACTGCGGCTACTCGGCCATGATGGTCACGCGCCCGCAGACGGTCGGCTACGCGCTTGCGGATTCGCCGTCCGGGCAGGCGGCTTGGATGTACGACAAGATTTCTCAGTGGACCTATAGCGGCGGCATTCCCGAGCGCTCGATTCCGCGCGACGAAATCCTCGACGACATCTCGCTGTACTGGCTGACGAACACCGCGACGTCCGCTGCGCAGATCTACTGGGAGGATCACTCGAACAACTTCAATGCGGTGGATATCGCGCTGCCGGCCGCGATCACGGTATTTCCGGGCGAGATCTACCAGGCGCCGCGCAGCTGGGCCGAACGTTGCTATCACAACCTGATCTACTTCAACGAAGTCGACAAGGGCGGCCACTTCGCGGCGTGGGAGGAGCCGGACCTGTTCGCCCGCGAAGTGCGTGCCGGGTTCCGGCCGCTGCGCCGCGCGTAAGCGGAGCATGACCGGCGAACGCGGGCCGGCGGGCATGCGGCTCGCGTTCGTTTCTCGTTTGCCAGCGGCATCGAGCCGGGCCGACCCGGCCGCATGGCCCCCGGAGAGCGCCATTTTTCCTGCGATTTTTGAATCGCCGTGTGTCGTGCGCGAACACGGATACGTTGGGATACAAAGCATCCGCACGGTTCGGATATAAATCCGGTGAAGCGTTTCTTGCGGCGGCTCGGCAGCATCGGCGCCGCGCTCGCGAATGGCGATTCCAGCCTGCCCGCTCCCTGCCGCGGGCTTTCCTCTGCTACCGACAATGGAGATCGAGTCATGCCTGATTCCGTGAACACCCGACGCCGCCTGCTTCTCGGCACGACGCTGGCGAGCCTGAGCCTCGCGGACCTGGGTTTCAGCAGCCTCGCCCGCGCGCAGGCGACGCCCGATGCGCCGCCGACGAAGCGCGCGACCGGCAGCGCGTCGTTCGACACGATCCACCAGATCGACGCGGGCGTGCTGAACGTCGGGTATGCGGACGTCGGGCCGAAGAACGGCCCCGTCGTGTTCCTGCTGCACGGCTGGCCGTACGACATCCACAGCTACGCCGAAGTCGCGCCGCTGCTCGTGGCTGCCGGCTATCGCGTGATCGTCCCGTACCTGCGCGGCTACGGCTCGACGACGTTCCGCTCGGCCGACACGGTGCGCAATGGCCAGCAGGCCGTGACGGCCGTCGACATCGTCGCGCTGATGGATGCGCTGAAGATCGACCAGGCCGTGTTCGGCGGCTATGACTGGGGCGCGCGCACGGCCGACATCATCGCGGCGCTGTGGCCGCAGCGCGTGAAGGCGCTGGTGTCGGTGAGCGGCTACCTGATCGGCAGCCAGGCGGCGAACCAGAAGCCGCTGCCGCCGCAGGCCGAATTCCAGTGGTGGTATCAGTTCTATTTCACGACCGAGCGCGGCGCGCTCGGCTACGCGGCGAACCGCGATGCGTTCAACAAGCTGATCTGGCAGCTCGCGTCGCCGAAATGGCAGTTCGACGATGCGACCTACGCGCGCACTGCGGCGTCGTTCCAGAACCCTGATCACGTGGCCGTCGTGATCCACAACTACCGCTGGCGTCTCGGGCTCGCGAAGGGCGAAGCGCGCTACGACGATATCGAGCGGCGCCTCGCGGCCGGGCCGGCGATCGCGGTGCCGACGATCACGATGGAAGGCGACGCGAACGGCGCGCCGCATCCGGAACCGGCCGCGTACGCGAAGAAGTTCACGGGCAAGTACCAGCATCGCACGATCAGCGGCGGCATCGGCCACAACCTGCCGCAGGAGGCGCCGCAGGCGTTTGCCGATGCGATCCTGCAAGTGGAGCAGCTGTGATGCGGGCGGGAACGGGGGGCATGGGTCGCGGCCCGGCTCGTGCATGCCTGGCGGGCGCGCTGCTGCTGGCGGCGCTGGTGGCGAATGGCCCGGCTGCGTTCGCGGAACCGGCGAAGCCGGCCGCGTCGCCGATCTATGGCGTGACGATTCCGCCCGGCTACCGGAAATGGGAAATGGTCGCGCCGGCCGAGGAGGCCGCGCCGCTCGACGAACTGCGCGTGGTGCTCGGCAATCCGGTCGCGATTCGCGCGCTCGAGCAGGCGACACGGCCGTTTCCGGACGGCACGATCCTCGTCAAGCTTGCGTACAAGCGCAAGCAGTCCGAGGAATTCCCGCCGGCCACGGTGCCAGGACAGGCGACGACCGTGCAGGTGATGGTGAAGGATTCGCGCCGCTACGCGGCGACTGGCGGCTGGGGCTTCGGACGCTTCGTCAACGGCGTGCCGGCGGACATCGGTCAGCATCAGACCTGCTTCGCGTGCCATCAGGCGCGGGTGAAGGACCGCGATTACGTGTTCACGCGGCTCGCACCGTGACGTGACGCGATTGGCGAGGGAAAGGCGTGCCGCGTGCGGCACGCTTTTTTTTTTGCGCCGCAAACGCGTCGTGCGATTTTGTATCGCACTGTATCTGCGGCCATCCTGGAAAAACTGGCATGCACCCGGCCGTTTTTCGGAAACATGCGCGATACGTTGGCGGGTTCTACTGTCGACGTGCGGAGATCAACCGATTTGAACAGTTAAATCGGATACCGAATGATCGCTCCGCCAACCTAAACTTCTGGAGAACGTTCATGAACACCGCCCGAATCCTCGCAGCTGCCGTGCTTGCCGTCGCCCCCGCCTTGTCCTTCGCCGATGCCGGACACGGCATCACGCGCGCCGACGTGCGCGCCGAGCTGGTTCGACTGGAGCAGGCGGGCTACAGCCCGGCCCGCAGCGAACCGCACTACCCGGACGACGTCGTCGCCGCCACGCAGCGGGTCGCACGTTCCGACCAGAACGGTCCGTCGAAGTCGGGCGGCGACACGATGGCCGACACGTCCTCGCCAGATCAGCATCACGATGCGATGCATGGGCGCGCGGCACGGGGCGCCGCGTTCTCCAACGACGACCTCTATGCGCATTCGTGATCCGTTGCCGCGCCGTCGCCGCGTACGGACGGCGACGGTGCGGCGGCGATCGCGCCTCACCATATGAACAACACGACACAAAGGAGCATCGAGATGGTTCGTTTGATGAAACGGGTTCTGGTATCCGCTGCGGTGCTCGGCGGGCTGTTCGGCGCCGTTGCGGCGCATGCCGCGCCGCAGGATGACCTGAAGGGCACCAACGTCGTCCTCGTGCACGGCGCGTTTGCCGACGGTTCGAGCTGGAATCGCGTGATTCCGCTGCTGGAAGCGCGCGGGCTGCATGTCGTCTCGGTGCAGAACCCGCTGAGCTCGCTGGCTGACGACACGGCAGCGACGAAGCGCGCGATCGACGAGCAGAAGGGGCCGGTCGTGCTGGTCGGCCATTCGTGGGCCGGCGTCGTGATCAGCGACGCGGGCAATGACGACAAGGTGAAGTCGCTCGTCTACGTTGCGGCGTTCGCGCCCGACAACGGCCAGTCGATCGCCGACGTCACGCAGGGGCTGCCGCCGCCAGTGTGGGCGGGCGAGCTGCGCAAGGACGCAGGCGGGTTCGCGCGGCTGTCGGACAAGGCGATCGCGCAGGATTTCGCGCCGGACCTGCCGGTTGCGCAGCAGCGTATCGTCGCGGCGACGCAGGGGCCGTGGTACGGCGGCTGCATTTCGGAGAAGGTCGCGCAGGCCGCATGGCATGCGAAGCCGTCGTCGTTCGTCGTCGCGACGCAGGACAAGATGATCGACCCCGCGTTGCAGGAAGCGATGGCGAAGCGCATCGGCGCGACGGTGACGCGCGTGAACGGCAGTCATGTCGCGATGCTGAGCCAGCCGAAGGCCGTGGCCGACGCGATCATCGCGGCCGCGGAGCGCGTGAAGCAGGACGCGCACTGAGCGAATGCGGCGCCGCTGCGTAGCGCCGGTCGCCCATCTGAACTCCGCGTCGACACCTCGGCGCCGATCGCACGTTGGCGAACCCGTCATCGAAAGGTGCGTTACACGGGACTCGTCAAAAACACAGCGCAATTGTTCAGTCTGTTCGCTTTGGCAAACCGGGTGATCGCGTGAAAGCGGTTGTGGTCGAAGGCGTATGCGGTTAGCATTTTTTGACACCGCAATGCCGCGTTAAAGAACTCGGCGTTGCGGTGTCGCATTCGTGAAATGATTACTTGCTGTCACAGCAGTTGTTTGGACACCCCGGGGTGAGTTGGAGCGTGGCCGTTCGCCAATCACCTCCGTAGCTAGCAGGGTTCCCAAATGACCCGACGTGCGATTTTAATTCTATTGGGGCACGTACTAAGCCATAGTCAAGCGCTAGTTTCGCGAGTGAAATGGCACGCGAAATCGCCAAATCATCGGGGTGATCTTCGTCTGGTTGTGCCTTCGCACCAATCGAGAGCCATTGATGAATTGGATATTTTTCATTCATCTGCTTCGCCCATGCCTTCAATTTTTCTGCCTCACCTGTGCTTGGTGATGTTTCATTCTTGTTAAATTCGACAGATACTTGCTGGCCGGGAAGGTTGACTGATCCTGAACATTCCGCAAAACTCTTCGGAGAAAAGATACTCCACAAAGAAAGCCCAAAAGCGATCGCCAAGCAATACTTTCTCATACCCCGCCCTCCAGTTTGTTCTAGTACCCATAACGCTGTTCACCATACAGCACGTAGCCTGCCAAGCTGTCCGCATTCTTCAGCGCAAGCTCTGAATTGCGTTGCCCCCACAAGGCCAACGGGGTCGAAATGCTGTACATGGAATCACCGCTCGCGAATGTATCTGCGAAGTGTGTAACCTCGTGAATAATAGTTGACACCCGTGAGTCGTGATCCTCATCCTCGTCGCGTAAACCATCGCAGAATTTCATGGCGATGCTAATCAATTTTCGAGATGTGTTTGGGGCGCAAACGTGTGCCGCTTCGCCATCCAAATTTTTGAGATTTGGGGCGCACCCTAATATTCTATCCGTCTGTTGATCGGAGCGCACAAGATTTGTCGGCGCTAGCGATTTTATAACTCTCGATACTTGATGAAATCCAGTAAGTAGATATTGGCGTGTCGCTTCATCGTTTTTCCCAAACCAGAAGTGCATGCGATCTTTTGTTCTGTTATCGTTTCTGTTTAGGTCTGAAATTCGCCTGTCAACAGCCTTCTCGGTCCATCCCAAAATTCGCCTTGCCATTACCCTGAACTCCCGGTCTGTCATGTTCGGGCAAATCGGCGTCGTATCAATGGATACGTAGACTATTGACCCCGGATTGGTATTGGTAACTGCGCCCGAATGTACGAGAAACCACTCTTCGTTTTCATTCGAATCGAAGTCGTATTTATTTTTGCTGGAAAAGTCATTCATTCCTGAAATGTCCCTTCGTGTGGATTTTCACGGATGCCGACGCTTCCGTGGCGATGCGCTGCGTTTGTCCCGCCGCGTTTGTGGTGCCGGTGAACACCAGCACGGTATCCGTGACGACCTGATAATGGACGTTCGCAAACGAGTGGAAGGTGTAGCGCGCGTCATGTGTCGCCGTTGCTCAATCGATTTCCGACCAAGGCGAACGACTTGCCGTCGCTATGGCGTTCTCTCGGGTCGTCGATAACCACGGCTTCGCTACCGTCGTCATAAGTCAACACGTCACCCATGCGGGCCACTTGCAGCCCGGCCAAGGTCAGGCCACTGGCCGACTTGGTCACGTGTCCCCACCGTTCCGTGAGTGCGCCAATGGTGGAAAAGTGACAGGTCGACAATTCGTCTTCGTTGTTCATTCAGGTTTCCTTTCTCAATTAATGGGTAAGGTCTGCCTTCGCACGCTAACCCAGACAGGAAAATCGAATCAATTGGATGAGTCGGAATTGTTGTAAGGATTATTAATTATTTAGGTCATGTACGATTCGAGGTCGCACGGCGACAACGTGGCCGGCACGACTTCGCCGGATCGGCATCGCGATGCGATGCTGGCGCGTGCGATGCACCGCAACTCCATCCCGACCGATAACATTTACGCGCATTCGCAGGACTTCGCGATCGATCTTCCGGCCGCGCAGCAGCGCATCGTCGCGGTGGCCCAACCGCCCAACGGCCTCGCTGCGTAGCGACGGCCCCCCATCTGAACCTCCGCGTCGACACCCCCGGCGCCGATCTCCCCTTTACCGAACCCGATCCAGCAACCCGCTCGATAGCGCGCGTTCGCGTTTGCATTCCGTGCGGCGCTGATTTGGAAATGAAGATTAATTGGTTCAGCTTCCCGGCGCGCGCTCGCATAGTGGCGTTGACGGCTATAGACAGCATGCAAGCTGCGCAGGCCGTCCCATCCTGGTCACTTGATCCGACAAATCAGAAGAGGAAGCGTCATGACGCCCGTATTGGAAGAACAAACCGCCGCGCAGCAGGCGCTCGAAGACGCGCGCGACGCGGCAGCCGTAGCCGGCACACCGTACGCGGGCGGCGTAGCCCCGGAAATCGCGTGGGCGTTGTTCAAGGCCGGCGACGCGCTGCTGGTCGACGTGCGCACCGCAGAGGAACGCAAGTTCGTCGGCCACGTGCCGGACTCGCTGCACGTGGCCTGGGCGACCGGCACGAGCCTCACGCGCAACCCGCGCTTCGTGCGCGAACTGGAAGCGAAGACCGGCAAGGACGCCGTAGTCCTGCTGCTGTGCCGCAGCGGCAACCGCTCCGCGCAGGCCGCCGAAGCGGCGGCGAAGGCGGGCTTCACGCAGGTATTCAACGTGCTCGAAGGATTCGAGGGCGATCTTGATGCGAAGCAGCGCCGCGGCGGCCAGAACGGCTGGCGCTTTCGCGGGCTGCCGTGGGCGCAGGACTGATACGCGGCCGGACGGGAAAAAGCGAAAAGGAGAGAACCGGCCATGGCCGCATTCGAGATCGACCACATCGTTCAATCGCTTCAGACGGTGCGCCGCGCGTGGCGAGAAAAACAGCGCCGCTCGCTTGAGCCCGGCGGGCGCGACCTGCCGGCGCGCGAAGCGCTCGCGCAGATCGTCGGCGCGCTGAAGGGCGTGCTGTTCCCGATGCGGCTCGGGCCGCCCGACCTGCGCCAGGAGAGCGAGAACTTCTACGTGGCACACGCGCTCGACGCGGCGCTCAACGCGCTGCTCGCGCAGGTGAAGCTCGAATTGCGCTACGCGGCGCGTCAGCGCGCAACCGACGTATCGATCGACGTATCGACCGACGAACCGGCATCATCAGCCGTGCAGGCGTTCGCCGCGCGTCTGCCCGAGATCCGCCGGCTGCTCGACAGCGACGTGCTCGCGGCCTACCACGGCGATCCGGCGGCCGGCAGCGTCGACGAAGTGCTGCTGTGCTATCCGGGTGTGCTCGCGATGATTCACCATCGGCTGGCGCATGAGCTGTACCGGCTCGGCCTGCCGCTGCTCGCGCGCATCATCGCCGAACAGGCGCACGCGGAAACGGGCATCGACATCCATCCGGGCGCGCGCATCGGCGGCGGTTTCTTCATCGACCACGGCACGGGCGTCGTGATCGGCGAGACGGCAATCATCGGCGAGCGCGTGCGCGTCTACCAGGCGGTCACGCTCGGCGCGAAGCGCTTTCCGCGCGATGCGGCCGGCCATCTGGAGAAAGGGCTCGCCCGCCATCCGATTGTCGACGACGACGTCGTGATCTACGCAGGCGCGACGATCCTCGGCCGCGTGACGATCGGACGCGGCGCGGTGATCGGCGGCAACGTGTGGCTCACGCAGGACGTGCCGCCCGGTGCGAATGTCACCCAGGCCGTGCTGCGCAGCGAGGCGACCCACGTGCCGCGCGCGCCGGCCGGCCCGCTGCCGGTCGCGCAGGCCGCATCATGAACGACCTGATCCAGCACTTCGGCGCGACCGTGCGCCGGCTGCGCGAGGCGCGCACGTGGTCGCAGGAGCAGCTCGCCGAGCAGGCGGGGCTGAACCGCTCGTATGTCGGCGAGATCGAGCGCGGCGAGGCGATCGCATCGATCGTCACCGCCGACAAGATCGCGCGGGCGTTCGACGTGTCGATCTCGGCGCTGCTGTCCGGCGCGCGCGTCGCCTGAGCCGGCTTTCCCGTTTCATTTCCCGCGTCGGCAGCGCCGCGTGACGGCTATAGCATGTTGAGCCGGCCCGCGTGCGCTTCCGATAATCCCGCAGCGTCATAAGCAACCCCGTTTTTCATCTTAAGAACCCGGAGCCACACACATGTCGACCGTTGCAAGCGGCTCGGCCGCGCTGAGCGATCACGCCGCCCGCCAACTAGCGAACGCTACCAAGACCGTCCCCCAGCTTTCCACGATCACGCCGCGCTGGCTGACCCATCTGCTGCAATGGGTGCCGGTCGAGGCCGGCATCTATCGGCTGAACCAGGTAAAGAACCCGGAGGCCGTGCGCGCCGCGTGCACGCAGCTCGAAGACGAGCGCGTGCTGCCGCGCACGTTCGTGCCTTACGAGGAGCAGCCGCGCGAGTATTTCCTGAACGCGGTGAGCACGGTGCTCGACGTGCATACGCGGATCTCCGATCTCTATAGCAGCCCGCACGATCAGATCAAGGAACAGCTCCGGCTGACGATCGAGACGATCAAGGAGCTGCAGGAAAGCCAGCTGATCAACAACCCGGATTACGGTCTGCTCGCGAACGTGACCGACGAGCAGCGCGTGTTCCCGCTGACGGGCGCGCCGACGCCGGACGATCTCGACGAGCTGCTGACGAAAGTGTGGAAGGAACCCGCGTTCTTCCTCACGCATCCGCTCGCGATCGCCGCGTTCGGCCGCGAATGCACGCGGCGCGGCGTGCCGCCGCCGACGGTCAGCCTGTTCGGCTCGCAGTTCCTCACGTGGCGCGGCATTCCGCTGATCCCGTCGGACAAGGTGCCGGTCGCGGACGGCAAGACCAAGATCCTGCTGCTGCGCGTCGGCGACAAGCGGCAGGGCGTCGTCGGCCTGTATCAGCCGGGCGTCGCGGGCGAGCAGGGGCCCGGGCTGTCGGTGCGTTTCATGGGCATCAACGACCAGGCGATCGCGTCGTACCTGATCTCGCTGTATTGCTCGCTCGCGGTCCATTCGCCGGACGCGCTGGCGGTCCTCGATGACGTCGAAATCGGCAAGTACCATGACTATCCCGACACCTACCGTTAATCCCCGTCTGCCGGGCGGCGACGCGCCGGGCGCCGGCGCGCTGCCGCACGCACCGCTGCCGGCCGGCCTG
>NZ_JAAGPL010000151.1:0-20902 GCF_017104785.1 Burkholderia sp. Ac-20353
CCGCGTCGCACGGCGAGCTGGCGGCCGTCGCGCCGGCGCGCACGGCCGCGTCGACGGCGTTCGCGTCGACGTCGAATACCGTCAGCGCATGGCCGGCCTTGAGCAGGTTGGCGGCCATGGGGCCGCCCATGTTGCCGAGCCCGATGAATGCGATTTCCATGTTTTGGCTCCCGTGCATGACGCTCAGCGCAATGCGATCGTCGTGTTGACGCCGCCCGCGGTCGCGTTGTCGTCGAACCAGCGCGCGGTGACCGTCTTCGTCTGCGTGTAGAACTGCACGACCTGCTTGCCGTACGGGCCGAGATCGCCGAGCTTCGAGCCGCGCGAGCCCGTGAAGCTGAAGTAGGGGACCGGCACCGGAATCGGGATGTTGATGCCGACCTGGCCGACGTCGATTTCGCTCTGGAACTTGCGCGCGGCCGCGCCGCTCTGCGTGAACAGGCCGACGCCGTTGCCCATCGGGTTGCGGTTGACGAGCGCGATCGCGTCGTCGAGCGTGTCGGCTTCGAGCACGACCACCACCGGCCCGAAAATCTCATCGGTATAGATCGACATGTCGGTCTTCACGTCGGAGAAGATCGTCGGGCCGACGAAGTTACCCTGCTCGTAGCCGGGCACCTTCACGTCGCGGCCGTCGAGCAGCAGCGTCGCGCCTTCTTTCACGCCCGCGTCGATCAGCCCCGTGACGCGCGCGTGCGCGGCCTTCGACACGACCGGGCCGACGTCGGTGCCGGCCTCGTGCCCCGCGTTGACCTTCAGCAGCTTCGCCTTCTCGACGAGATCGGGCAGCCAGTCGCGTGCGGCGCCGACCAGCACGACGACCGACGTCGCCATGCAGCGCTGGCCCGCTGCGCCGAAGCCCGCGCCGACGAGCGCGTTGATCGTCTGCTCGCGGTGCGCGTCGGGCAGCACGACCGCATGGTTCTTCGCGCCCATCATCGACTGCACGCGCTTGCCGTGCTCGCTGCCGAGGTTGTACACATGCGTGCCGACGCGCGTCGAGCCGACGAACGAGATCGCCTTCACGTCAGGATGCGTGCACAGCCGGTCGACCGCGACCTTGCCGCCGTGCACGACGTTCAGCACGCCCGGCGGCACGCCGGCCTCGATCGCGAGCTCGACGAGCTGCATCGTCGACAGCGGATCCTGCTCCGACGGCTTCAGCACGAACGTGTTGCCGCACACGATCGCCATCGGGAACATCCACAGCGGGATCATCGCGGGGAAGTTGAACGGCGTGATGCCTGCGCACACGCCGATCGGCTGGCGCAGCGTGTACGTATCGACGCCGCCCGCGACGTTCTCCGCGAACTCGCCGAGCTGCAGCGTGCCGATCGAGCATGCATGCTCGACCACTTCGAGGCCGCGGAAGATGTCGCCCTGCGCGTCGGGCAGTGTCTTGCCCTGTTCGGCGGTCAGCGTCTTCGCGATGCGCTCGAGGTTGCTGCGCACGAGATCCTGGAACTTCAGCATGATGCGCATCCGCGCGCCGATCGACGTGGTCTTCCAGGTCTGGAACGCGCGTTGCGCCGATTCGATCGCGGCATCGACCTCGTCGACGGTCGCATACGGCACGCGGCCGATCACTTCCTGCGTCGCGGGGTTCACGATGTCGCCCCATTCGGCGGTCTGCGACTCGACGAACTGGCCGTCGATCAGCAGCTTGGCGGTGGGCAACGCGAGAGTGGTCTGGGGTACGGCGGCGTTCATCAACGATCTCCGAAACGAAAACTGCGGGGTAGAGGGAACCCGCCGCGCGGCGCGCACGCGCACCGGCCGGCAGGCGAAACCTGGGAACGAAAGGGTCAGTCGCGCGCGCTGCGCATCAGCCCCGTGCAAATCAGCGCGAACACGCCGAGCCCGACGAGATACGCGATCACGTAATGCGGCTGGCCGCCGCCCGTCTTCAGCAGCGACGTCGCGATCATCGGCGCGAAGCCGCCGCCGAGCACGCCGGCGAGCTGCACCGACAGCGAGATCCCGCTATAGCGGATCTCCGCGGGGAACTGCTTCGCGAACAGCAGCGATTCCGGCGCATACAGGATCGGGAACACGACGCCGAGGCCGATCACGATCGCCCACCATGCGAACGTCGTCTGCAGCGTGCCGAGCATCATGAAGAACGGCGCGGCGAACGCGCACATCAGCACGAGGCCGATCGCGAACATCCGGCGCTGGCCGATGCGGTCGCTCAGGTGTCCGCACAGCGGCATCGTCACGAGCGACAGCGCGGCGCCCGCCGTGATCGCCTCGAGCATCGCGGCCTTCGGCAGATGGAGCTGCTGCGTCGCATACGCGAGCGCGAACGTGACGACCATGTAGAACCACGTGTTCTCGGCGGCGCGCGCGCCGACGATCGTCAGCACCTCGCGCGGATGCCGGCGGATCGCTTCGAGCACCGGCGATTTCACGGCCTTGCCCTGATCCTTCATCTTCTCGAAGTCCGGCGATTCGGGCACTTTCGCGCGGATGAACGCGCCGAGGCCGACGAGCGCGATGCTCGCGAGGAACGGGATGCGCCAGCCCCACGACAGCATGTCCGCGTCGGGCAGCGTGGCGACCGCCGTCATCGCGAGCGACGACAGGATCAGGCCGAGGCCGACGCCCGTCTGCGGCAGGCTGCCGAACAGCCCCTTGCGGCCCGCCGGGGCATGTTCGACGGCCATCAGCACCGCGCCGCCCCATTCGCCGCCGACCGCCATCCCCTGCAGGAAGCGCATCGCGATCAGCAGCGCGGCCGCCCAGTAGCCGATGCTGTCATAGGACGGGATCAGCCCGATGACCATGCTCGGCACGCCCATCAGCAGCAGCGTGACCATCAGCATCGACTTGCGGCCGATCCGGTCACCGAAGTGGCCGAACACGATGCCGCCCATCGGCCGGCCGATGAAGCCGACCGCGAACGTGCCGAACGCAGCGAGCGTGCCGGCGACGGGGTCGAGCGACGGGAAGAATATGCGGTTGAAGACGAGCGCGGCGGCGGTGCCGTACAGGAAGAAGTCGTACCACTCGATCGTCGTGCCCATCATGCTGGCCCAGCCGGCCAGCAGGTGGTCCTTCGCGGTGCGCGCGGGCGCAGGCGCCGCAAGGGTCGCGTGCTCATCAAGGGTGGATCGGGTCTGCATGGCGTCTCCATCGTGATTGCCCGCGGCTCGTGGTCCGCAGGTCACGGTCGAGTATAGTTATGCGCAGATTCTTGTTGTACGGACAAAGAAACCGGTCGGATATGCAAATATGCATATCGACGGCCGGCCCGGAGACCCCCGCCACACAAGGCTTTCCTGCCAATGCGACACCTTCCCGAGCCGGTTTCCGGCAACCTGAACTGGGACGACCTGCGGTTCTTTCTCGAAGTGGCGCGCACGCAGCGCGCGAGCGGCGCCGCGAAACGGCTCGGCGTCGACTACACGACCGTCGCGCGGCGCATCCGCGCGCTCGAGGCGGCGATGGGCACGCTGCTGTTCGACAAGTCGCGCTCCGGCGGCTTCACGCTGACCGTGGAAGGGCAGCGGCTCGTTGCCTACGCGGACGCGATGGAGACGACCGTGCAGTCGGCCTGCGACCAGATCGCGAATACGGGGCACGCGCTGTCGGGCCACGTGCGGGTCGGGTCGACGGAAGGGTTCGGGTGCTTCTTTCTCGCGCCGCAGCTTGCGCAGTTCCGCGCCGCGCATCCGCACGTGACGGTCGATCTGCTGCCGGTGCCGCATTTCGTGAGCCTGACGAAGCGCGAGGCCGATCTCGCGATCACGCTCGAGCGGCCCGACCGCGGGCCTTACGTATGCACGAAGCTGTGCGATTACCAGCTGCGGCTCTATGCGACGCGCGAGTATCTCGAGCGTCATGCGCAGATAACGTGCGCGGACGATCTCGCGCAGCACACGTTCATCAGCTACGTCGACGATCTCGCGTTCAGCAGCGAGTTGCTGTATCTGGAGCGCGCGGTGCCAGGCGCAACGGCTGGGCTGCGCACCACGAGCGTGATCGCGCAGTATTTCGCGGCGCTGCAGGGTGGCGGGCTCGCGATCCTGCCGTGCTTCATGGCCGCGCGGCAGCCGGCGCTCGTGCCGGTGTTGCCGGACGACGTGGTCGTCACGCGGTGTTTCTGGCTGACGTGTCGCGAGGATTTGCGCAAGCTGCGGCGCGTGACCGCGCTGTGGGATTACCTGCGCGCGGCGGCCGACGTGAACCGGGGGCTGTTGATGGGGGAGTCGGGGGCGCTGCAGTTCGTCGGGGCGGGCGCGTAGCGTTGGTGTTGCGAAGGATATGGAGAACGCGCCTTGCCGTCGTGCCGACCGGCAGGGCGCCGCTTACCCCGCGAACGGGTTCTTGATCTTGCCGGTTGGCGCAGGCGGCGCTTCGGCGACATGCTCGGGCAACGCGGGATCGCGTTGCAGCGCGTCGACGATGCTCGCGATCGCCTGCTGCAACGCGAGCGCAGCGGTGAGGCCGGCCTTGTCACGCGTGACCTCCAGCGTGCCCGACAGCACGATACGCTCCGGGTCGTTGGTCACGGTAAATGCGTCGCCGTGGATATTCAGGATGGAAGCGTCATCCTCGAACGCCTTGAACGCCATTCAAACCTCCGATACGTGTGTCTTTCAGCGATTCCGGGATGCCGGGGAACCGCAAACCGCTTTGTGCCTCGAGCTCGTGCACCGTCGCTATCTCATAGCGGTTCGCCGCTGTGTTGTTGACGACGATCGCGAACGCAAGGCGCTGCGTAGGGACATAGACTACCTTGAAAATCTGCGTCGGGACGATTACGCCCGTTGCGCCGATCGTTTTCAGTTCCGTGCCCTTGAACATCGGACCGGTGACCACGTAAGTGTCCGCGGCGTTCATCGCGATCCGGCGCACGGCCTCTTCGATGTGCGCCCATAGCCGGCGGTTGTTCGTCGGGTTCTGCGGCACCATGTTCGCGAGCGAGAACGATTCGGCCATCGCCTCGTCATTCCAGCGATCGCCCGCCGGGCTCATGTGCCCGCGATCATAGCCACTCTTGCGGTAATCCGCGAGCCGCGCGCCTTCGCCGTCCGGCAGGCGCCGTTCCTCGAAGAAGCGGTTGGTGCGGACTTCGTCCTTGGCGGCCTCGAGGTGAGCGCGGGTCAGGTGTTCCGCGGACCACAGCGGGCCGTGCGTGATGCCGGAGTGCAGTACCGCGAAATCCGAAAAGCACAGCAGGCGGGACTTGGGAGCCATCCTGGCGTTGACCAGGACCGGCGGTTCGCCTTGCGGGCTGAATTGCGAACAGGAGTCGGAAGCGAAGGCGTGTGACGCGACTGCGATCAGCAAGCCGGCGAGATATTTCCGCATGAAACTGACGTTGAGTGGAGGGGCCGGAAGTATACGGCCGAACGGGCGCGCAGGGAGCAGCGCGGTTGCAAGTATCGCGGCCCGATGCGATTGACTGTCGGCCGGCTTCTTCGGTTGTTGCGGATTGAAAGAAAATGAAAGCCGCCGATGCTTGGCACATCGATCAAATCCAGTACCATCTGCGGCACCGGCCCGCATGCGCCGGTCAATGCCGATTTGCATGTCCTGGTCATCGCGTATCGATGATCGAAGCGGAATCCGATGAAGAAAAATACGTTATTACGGGAAGCAGGCGACACGTGGTCGCCGATCGGCAATGCGGACGGCGGTCCGCGTTCGTCCGATGCCCGGGCCCGCACGCGTGTCGAGCGTGCGGCGTGGCAAGCTCCGCACCCGATGTTTCTCTGTGCGTCCGACGGGATGCTGCGCTGGGTCAATCGCGCGTTCGAAGCGCTGACAGGCTATCCGGCCGCGACGCTCGTCGGTCGTTCGACGATTCAGGCGCTATTGGCGTCATCGGACGGCGCGCGCTGTAACGCGAGCGTTGCCCAACTGAACGGCGGACACTGGCTCCTGAATCGATGCCCGGACGAACGGCGGCCCGTGCAGGTCGACGTATCTCAGGTCGACTCTCGGATCGACTCGGAGCTCGACTCGGAGCTCGAACCTCGGCTCGACGCCAGATCGTCCCCGGATACCGACACCCGCGCAGAGCCCGGTCATACGCACGGCGCGTGCGCGGTCGACGAGCATGTCGGCTTTCTCGTCGAACGCGCGGACGGAAGCCAGCTCGATGGCGAGCGCTGGTATGCGTTGAATTTCGACGCTGCGATGCAGTTGCCCAACCGAAGGTTGTTTGTCGAGCGGCTCGATCTGCGCATCGCGCGTGCACGTCGCATCCGCGACCGCTTCAGCGTGGTCATGGTTGCATTGTCCGGGCTCGAATCGATCCGCAACGTGCTCGGGCAGCCGGGTGTCGAGATGGTTTCGCAGGTGATCGGCGACCGCTTGCGAGCGCGCATTCTGCGCACCCAGGCGTTCGCGTGCGTCGGTGAGGGCAAGTTCGCGCTCGTCAGCGATGAGGCGTCGGTGGACCTGATCGACGACGTGGTCGCGCAGGCGTGCGAGCCGGTCGAGTTCGTCGGCGCGCATCTGCGCGTTGCCGCGCATGCGGGCATCGCGACGTATCCCGACAACGGCGAAGACACCGAAACGCTGATGCGTCGCACCGAAGTCGCGCTGTCGTCCGCGCGTGACGCCGGAGCGAACGGCGTCGTGCATTTTTCGAGCGCGCTCGAGATCCGTGCGGCGCGGCGTTTCGAGCTCGAAGCGATGCTCGCACGCGCGCTCGAGCGGCAGCAGTGCTGGCTCGCGTACCAACCGCAGGTCACGCTCGCGACCGGCGAAATCGCGCAGGTCGAAGCGCTGATGCGTTGGCGGCATCCGACTCACGGCGACATCAGTCCGGCGGAATTCATCCCGATCGCGGAACAAACCGGGATGATCGACAAAATCGGCGAGTGGGTGATCCACACCGCGTGCCAGGAATTCGGCAAGTTGCGTCGTGTGGTCCGACATCTGCCGCGCGTCTGCGTGAACGTGTCGCCGCAGCAGTTCGAGCGCGGCAATCTGCTCGAGGTCATCCGCGACGCGCTGGATCGCAGCGGACTCGTGCCGGAGTGCCTCGAGATCGAGATCACCGAAGGCGTGCTGTTTGCCGATACCGAGCGCGCGTTGACGACGATTCGTGCAATCCGCGAACTCGGCATCGAGGTTGCGGTCGACGATTTCGGGACCGGGTATTCGAGCCTGTCCTATCTGACGCGCTTCCCGATCAACCGGGTCAAGATCGACCGTTCGTTCGTGACGCCGCTGCCTGGGGACGCCGGCAGCTCGGAACTCGTCAGCGCCATTATCGCGATGGCGCATGCGCTGCAGATGCGCGTGACTGCCGAAGGCGTCGAAACGGTCGAGCAGGCCGAGCGGCTGCGCGAACTCGGATGCGACGAGGCGCAGGGCTTCTGGTACTCGCGGCCCCATGCGATTGCGTCGCTTCGAACCTTGCTCGGGCACTGAGCGGCGACGACGGCAACGGCAACAGTTGCGCGTGCAGCGATGCGCGGATTCCGGCAAAGTCGAATTAACATTCTTGCAATTTCAATTCGCCAGACCCGGAAAACGCGAAAATCCACAAGCGCCAATTATTTGTTTGTTAGTGAAACATTTGTATTTATGCATTTGCATGGAAATTGAAGGATTATTGAAATTCGAAGACATCATTGCGCGCAGCTTCGTCTTGAATTATTCCTTTCGAGCGGCTTTAATATTTCTTCAGGAAGGGATCGATTTACCGCTGCAGCCGCGCCAGGTCTTGTAGTCTGAGCGCCTCTCCGGGCAAATCCCTCATCCGGGGCCGCGCATTCCGGCGCCGTGGTCGTTACGCCGTTAATGACAGAAGCACGATTGTGGGCAGAATATGCAATGGCGACGCAGAACCCCCGGAATGCTTCATCGGCACACATGGACGGCGTGACTCAAATCGAGTCCGCAACGCTCGATGCGCTCTACGCGAGCGTACCGGCGATGATGCATTCGATCGACGCGAGTGGCCGTCTGATCCAGGTCAGCGACATGTGGCTCGCCACGCTCGGGTTCGAAAGGCGTGAGGTCATCGGTCGGTTCTCGTCGGAGTTCCTGACGGAATCGTCCAGAACGTACGCCCGTGAAGTCATCCTGCCGGAGTTCTTCCGAACCGGGCGATGCGATGACGTCGAATACCAGATGATCCGCGGCGACGGCACGGTGATCGACGTGCTGCTTTCCGGAAGGCTGTTGCGAGACGCATCGGGAAATGCATTTCGATCCATTGCGGTCATACGGGATATCACGGATAAAAAAAAGCTCGATTGTGCGTTATCGGAAAGCGAGCAGCGTTATCGCGCGCTGTTCCAGCATGTTCAGGCCGGATTTGCGTTGCTCGAACTCGATGCCACGATTGATGCCACGACAGGGAGCGCACCCGCGTTGATTTTCGTGGCCGCCAATCCGGAGTTTTCGATTCTGTGCGGGTTGCCGCCATCCCGGATTGTCGGCGAGCGGGCAGGCGACGTTCTCGCCAGCATGATTCAGGCGTCTTCCCGATGCGACGCGGTGTTGCACGAAGTCGCGCAGACCGGGGCCAGAAAGGCGCTGTCGAATTTGAACGGACTGGAGGGGCGCTGGTTCGACATGGTCTGTTACCGCCCCGGGATACGGCAATGCGCGATCCTCGTTCAGGAGACGACGCAACGAAAGCGGATGCAGGAAATGCTGACAAGGCAGCACGAGCAAATCCGGGTGACGTTGCACTCGATCGGGGATGCCGTGATTGCCGCGGATACGACGGGACGCGTCCAATACCTCAATCCGATGGCGGAGCGGCTGACCGGCTGGTTGTCGGAACACGCAACGGACCGCAGCATCGAAGATGTCTTTCATGTGTTCGACGAGCGCACCGGCGCTCGCGCGGCGAACCCCGTCAAGCGATGCCTTGTCGAAGATCGCGCGATCCAGCTCGACGACGACATGGTGCTTGTTTCCCGGGATGGCCAGCGTTTCTGCATCGAAGATTCCGCCGCACCGATCAAGGACACGAATGGCGTGACATCGGGCGTCGTGCTGGTCTTTCGCGACGTGACCGAGGAGCGGCAAATCTCGAAGGAACTGGAGCATCGTGCAACGCACGACGCGCTGACCGGCCTCATCAACCGGACCGAATTCGAGGCCCGGCTGCTGCGCGTACTGGACGGCGAGCGCGATGCGACGAGGCCTGGTGCGGTCTTCTACCTGGACCTCGACCAGTTCAAGCTCGTCAACGACACATGTGGCCATGCTGCCGGCGACGCGTTGATCAAGCAGGTGGCGTCACAACTCGACGACAGCCTCGACGTGCGTCACACGCTGGCGCGGCTGGGCGGCGACGAGTTCGGCATCATTCTGGACGACTGCTCGATCGACGAGGCCGAGGAAGTCGCGTCGCGCCTCTGCCGGCGCGTCGACGAGATGCGCTTCGATTACAACGGCTTTCACATCTGCGTCGGGGCGAGCATCGGGGTCGTGCCGCTCGACCGTCAGCTGGAGTCGGTGGATGCGATCATGCAGCAGGTCGACAGCGCATGCTATACGGCCAAGGATGCCGGGCGCAATCGCATCCATGTGTGGTCCCCGACGGACCAGGCCATGCGCGCGAGAAAGGACGAGATGGACTGGGTGCGCCGGCTGCGGCAGGCGCTCGATGAGAATCGCTTCGTCCTGTATGCGCAGGAGATCATTCCATTGCAGATGCCCGCCACGTCGAAGCGATTCGAGGTGCTGCTGAGGCTCCACGGCGAAGACGGGAAGCTCATTCCGCCCGGAGAATTCCTGCCAGCCGCGGAGCGCTTCCACATCGCCAGCCGTATCGATCGATGGGTGGTCAACCAGGTCTTCAGATGGATGGCGAGCTACTCGGACAAGCTGGACCACATCGAATATGTGTCGGTCAATATCTCGGGCCAGTCGATCGGTGACGCGGAATTCCTGGACTACATCCGGCGCCTGTTGCACGGTTACCCGTTCAACGGAAGCAAGCTCTGCTTCGAAGTCACCGAGACGGCGGCCGTGACGAACCTCGACGTCGCCGCGTCATTCATCAATGCGCTGAAAAAATATGGCGTGCGATTTGCACTCGACGATTTCGGGAGCGGCGCATCGTCGTTCGGCTATCTGAAGGCGCTGCCGGTCAACTATCTGAAGATCGACGGGCGATTCGTGAGGAACCTTCACCAGGATGCGCTCGACAGGACCGTGGTCCGGTGTATCCAGGAGGTGGCCAATGTGCTCGGCAAGGAAACCATTGCCGAATTTGTCGAAACAGCAGAAATTTCCGCCATTTTGACGGAAATGGGCGTAGGCAGCGCGCAGGGCTTTTTCCTGCATCGTCCGCAGCCGATCTCCGTGATGCTGGCTTGCCGCTCGACATCCGGGGGCGAGCGTCCCGGACGAGCGACTGAACCCGTGCCTGGCCCCCGGCCTGAATCCTTTTTCTCGCAAGACAAGTCGATCGGGACCACGCCGTCGACCGATACGCGCCGGACGTGACGGCCCTCGAATGGCGTTGTCCACCAACAACTGGATTGTCGGCGACGGGTCCGTTGTGATACAACATGGCCGCACGACTGGCACCGGCCAGTCGTGTCATCCACAATCAATCTCTCTGGAACACTCAGAATATGGCAACCGGTACCGTCAAGTGGTTTAACGATACGAAGGGTTTTGGGTTCATCACGCCGGACGACGGCGGCGAAGACCTGTTTGCGCACTTCTCCGAAGTTCAGGGAAGCGGCTTCAAATCCCTTCAAGAGGGTCAGAAGGTCACTTTCGACGTCAAGCAGGGCCCGAAGGGGAAACAGGCAGCGAACATCAAGCCGGTGTAAGTTTTCCCGCGCAGCGAACCCGCCCGGCCCCTGAGCAGCGATCAGGCCGGCGCGAGATCGCTGCGGGTGTGGAGCAGGGCGTCGAATAACCTCGCGCCCGGCTTCCGTCAGCGCTCGAGAAACGCTCTCAGCTTGTCCGCGCGGCTGGGATGCATCAGCTTGCGCATCGCTTTGCCTTCGATTTGACGGATTCGCTCGCGGGTCACGTCGAACTGCTTGCCGACCTCGTCAAGCGTGTGGTCGGAAGTCGTATCGAGCCCGAATCGCATCCGCAGGACCTTGGCTTCGCGCGGCGACAGCGCGTCGAGCGCCTCGTCGATCGCGGCACGCAGGTTCGCGTGGATCGCAGCCTCTGCCGGCGAACTCGCACCGGCATCCTCGATCATGTCGCCGAGCGTCGCATCGCCATCGTCGCCCACCGGGGTTTCGAGCGACACGGGCTGGCGGGCGATCTTGAGGATCCCGCGCACCTTTTCCTCGGACATCTCCATGCGCTCCGCGAGGACGGCAGGATCCGCTTCCTTTCCCGTCTGTTGCAGGATTTCGCGTGAAATCCGGTTCAGCTTGTTGATCGTCTCGATCATGTGCACAGGCACGCGAATGGTCCGCGCCTGATCGGCAATCGCACGCGTGACGGCCTGGCGGACCCACCAGGTGGCGTAGGTCGAAAACTTCCAGCCGCGCCGGTATTCGAATTTGTCCACCGCCTTCATCAGGCCGATATTGCCTTCCTGGATCAGATCCAGGAACTGCATGCCGCGGTTCACGTATTTCTTCGCAATCGAAATGACGAGACGCAGGTTCGCCTCGATCATCTCCCGCTTGGCCTGCCGCATTTTCGACTCGGCGGCGCACATCTGGCGGTTGATCTGCTTGAGCTGCTGGAGCGGCAGCGAAGCCCGTTCCTCGATTTCGACGAGCTTTTGCTGTCCGGCCTGAATCGCCGGCAGATGCCGCTCGAGCGCCGGACCAAACTTCCGCGACGTTGCCGCCGCGCGGCTGGCCCATTCGAGGTCGGTCTCGTTGCCCGGGAACGACTCGACGAACGCGTCGCGCGGCATGTCGCACCGGTCGACGGCGATCTGCAGGATGTCGCGTTCGATCGCGCGAACCTGGGCGATCTGCTCCTGTACGTTGGCGCACAGGCGGTCGATGGTCTTGGCTGTAAAGCGGATTGGCGCCAGTTCGCGCTGGATCTCCGAGCGCACTTGCGCAACGGCGGCGGCACGGGCCTTGCCGGTCACCGGGCCTTCCGGCAGTTGCTCGAACAGCGCCCGGACGCGCGCGAAAATCGCGAGGCTGTCGTTCGTAAGCTGTTCGAGGCGGGCCGTGTTCGCCTTTTCCGAATCACCGGTGTCCGTGTCGACGTCGTCGTCGTCTTCGTCCGAATCATCGTCGGCTGCGAGCGATGCGTCGCTATCTTCGTCGGACTCCGGCGCCGGTTCGTTCGCGTCGGCGTCGACGCTGATGCCGTCGACCAGTTCGTCGATACGCGATTCGCCCGCAACGATGCGGTCGACATCGGCAAGAATCGTGGACACGATCGACGGACAAGCAGCGATCGCCTGGATCATGTCCTGCAGCCCGCCTTCGATGCGTTTCGCGATTTCGATTTCACCGGCGCGGGTCAGCAGTTCGCGGGCGCCCATTTCGCGCATGTACATCCGGACCGGATCCGTGGTGCGGCCGAATTCCGAATCGACGGTCGAGAGCGCGGCTTCCGCTTCCTCGTCCGCCTGATCGTCGGATGCCGCGGCCGGCGCGGCGTCGTTCAGCAGCAGCGTCTCGGCGTCCGGCGCCTGCTCGTACACGGACACGCCCATGTCGCTGAACGTGCTGACGATCGCCTCCATCGCCGCCGTTTGCGTGACGTTGTCGGGCAGGTGATCGTTGATGTCCGCGTGGGTGAGGTAGCCGCGCTCACGTCCGAGCGCGATCAGTGCGCGCATCTGGAGCTGACGCTCCTCGTCGTGGCGCGCCGACGACGCGGTGTCCGGTGGTGTTGCGACGGCCAGGGTTTTCCCCTTCGACGCATTGCGACCGGTTTTAGACGTAACTGCGATCGCGCGGGACGCGGAATCGTCCCGATCAGGCATTGCCAATGCATTCTCCTCGACAGGTTGGCCGACGATCGTCGCGAGCATGTCGGCGGGTTGATTTGCATGCCGATTGCGAACGGAATCGTGGAGTGGCGCACAGGCAGTCGAGGCCGGGGTGCCTCGCGCGGAATCCGATGTGCGCAGTATGTGGGACCGGGAATAATATCAGACCAGGTTGTGCGACGCAATATGCCGAGGGCATAAATTTTTCAGGCAGGCGGGGGCGAAAAACGGGCGCCGGCCCGAAAACGCACCCGTCTTCGGTCAATCCTTACCTAGAATCAAAGCAGCTTTGCCGTCTGACGGCGCCGGGTATCGAGCGCTGGCCGCTAACGTGCTTCGGCAGTGCTTCAGCAGCACGGGATCGCCTGGAGGGTTCTTGAATGATGACGCCAACCGAAATGAAGCGCGCGTACGACGAGCACCGGAGGGTCGAAGAGGCCAGGGATCTGGACGCAGTCGTCGCCACGTTCGCCGACGACTGCTTTCTGGAGAACGTGGCGCTCGGCGTGCGCACCGAGGGTCGAATGGCGGTGCGTCGATCGTACGAAGCGCTATTTCACGCATTTCCCGATCTTTCCCCGACCGCGCAGGGGTTCGCGTACGCGGACAACGTGTTCGTGACCTGGGGCACCGTTCACGGGACGCTCGGTGGCACGTGGCTCGGCCTTGCGCCAACCGGCCGGAGCTTCACCTGCGCGTTCCATAACGTCGTGCCTTTTGTCGACGGAAAGATGCAAGGCGAGAAACTCCTCTTCGATATTGCCGGCCTCTGCTGGCAAGTCGGCCTTCGAACCGAGGACGTTCTGGCCGCAGCCGCAAAGTCCGCCGGGCGCTACGCCGGCTAGGCAGGTAGTCCTACGAATGCCCCGGCACCGCGGTCGCTCTGATTCAAGCCGGAGCTTGCCCCCGTGGCCGGCGAGCCCGTCATCGCAAAACAGACGAACAGCGCATTTGTCGGAACCGATCTGGAGGATCGGCTTCGAGCCGGGGGATACGATACGTTGGTCGTGGCAGGCGTCATCACGAACAATTCAGTCGAGGCAACGGTTCGCATGGCCGGCAACCTCGGCTTCCATACCTATCTCGTGGCTGACGGTTGCTTCACGTTTGCCCGGACTGACTGGAACGGGACGCCTCGAAGTGCCGAAGACGTGCACGCGATGTCGCTAGCGAATCTGCACGCCGAATACTGCACCGTCGTTACCGCTGACGGACTGACAGGCACTGCCGGCTAAAGCAGTGCGAGCAACGGGAGTTTGATTTCCTGAAGGCGTCATTCGAAGGGTGGCCGCCCAGAGTCCGTTTCGGGTCGCCACCTGCCATCCTCGCATTCCCTGCATAAGCGAACGTCGGAAATAGTGTCCGGGTATCGCGACCGGGGCGGCAATGATTCCCGAATTCGCGAAATGGCCCGCGACATAAATCCGATCAAATTGCTTCGTTGTCCTTCATGCATCATATCGTATGAACGCGATTCTTCGGATTCATTCAATCGTCTCGACAGTGACATGTGCGCGCCGCTCGTTCGTCACACGCGGCCACTATGGTTTCGTAACGCTCGGTAATGGGCAATCGATCACCGAGCGGGCAGCGTATTGGCTGCGTGTCGAGGTCTCCGCACCTGCAGTAGAAGTTGCGGCCTTTCCAAGGAGATTGTCATGAAGCGAACGAAAACAGAATCGAAAGGAAGGATACCGAATCGTGCTGTCGTGGCCGGTAGTGGAGCCGCGCTGGTGCTCGCGTGCGCAGTGTTCGCGTCTGTTGCCGAAAGCGAGTCACGCCCGGAAGACGATGCAGGCGGGCGCACGGTCTCGCCGATCAAGCACGTGATCGTGATCGTCGGAGAAAACCGCACATTCGATCAGGTCTTTGGTGCATACAAGCCCCGCAAGGGGCAAACCGTATCGAACCTGCTGTCCAGGGGCATCATCAAGGATGACGGCAGCAAGGGGCCGCACTTCTCCGATGCCGCGCAAAATACCGCGCAGGCGACCGATCCGTTGCATTTCGAGCTCAGTCCCGGAGGTAAGACGCCCTATACGGTACTTCCGGCGCCCAACACCGGTTCCGCTCCCGAAGCGGCAAGCGATGCGAGCCCGCCGCCGTTCGCCACGCTCACGGCCGCGCTGGCCGCTGAAGGCGATGCGCTGGAATCGAAGGACATCGGGAAGCTGTTGACCGGCGCGACCGGTTTGCCGAAGAAATCGATCGATACGCGTTTCGGCCTAAACACCAAGATACTGCCGAACGGCCCTTACCAGATATCCAGAGTCGGCCCGAACTACGATCAGTTCATGGCGAGCCCGGTCCATCGCTTCTATCAGGCGTGGCAGCAAGCGGACTGCAGCATTTCCTACAAGACGACCGCCAATCCGAGCGGTTGCCTCGGCGATCTTTACGTCTGGGTCGAGACGACGATCGGCGCGGGCTCCAACGGCACGAAGCAGCCGTCGCCGTTCGATGAGGAGACCACCGGTGAAGGCTCGACCGCGCTCGGCTTCTACAACGTGAACAACGGCAACGACATGCCGTACTTCACCGAGCTCGCAAGCAAATACACGATCAACGACAACTATCACCAGCCGGTGATGGGCGGCACGGGCGCGAACAGCATCATGCTGGGCACGGCCGATGCGCTGTACTTCACCGACAGCCAGGAGCATGTTGCGACCCCGCCGACCGACCAGATCGAAGATCCGCGTCCGCAACCCGGCACGAACAACTGGTATGCGCAGGACGGCTATGGGGGAGGTTCGTACAGCAACTGCTCGGATTCGACGAAACCCGGCGTCGACGCGATCGTCGACTATCTCGGCAAGCTGCCGTATAACCCGAAGCCGAACTGCGCGGCGGGCGCCTACTACCTGCTGAACAACTACAACCCGGGCTTCAACGGCGACGGCACGCTCAATAAGCGTCCGTTTACGATTCCGCCGTCGCCGGTGCCCACCATCGCCGACACGCTGCTCAAGAAGCACGTGTCGTGGAAGTATTACGGCGAAGGCTGGGATGTGTTCAAGAACCCGGACCAGACGATCAGCGACAGCAGCGTCTACTGCAACATCTGCAACCCGTTCCTTTACGAATCGGCGATCATGAAGAACAAGGCGGTCGTCGGTGAGCATTTCAAGGATACGACCGACCTTTACGCAGATATTGCGCATGGCAAGTTGCCGGCGGTGTCGTTCGTCAAGCCGGGCGGCAACCTTGACGGCCATCCGGCGTCGTCGAAGTACGGCCTGTTCGAGGGATTCGTGCGCAAGATCGTCGACTCGGTGCAGCACAACGAGGATCTGTGGGAGTCGACGGCGATCCTCATCACGAACGACGAAGGCGGTGGCTACTATGACTCGGGCTATATCCAGCCGCTGGACTTTTTCGGCGACGGTCCGCGCATTCCGCTGATTGTCGTGTCGCCTTATTCGCGAGGCGGACGCGTCGTACATGAATACGATGATCACGTGTCGATCATCAAGTTCATCGAGCGGAACTGGTCACTGCCGACGATCACCGCGCGCAGCCGCGACAACCTTCCGAACCCGGTGCCGTCGGCGTCGAATCCGTACGCGCCGTCCAACGCGCCTGCAATCGGCGATCTGTTCGGGGCGTTCCGCTTCAATCACGGTGACAGCGACAATTAAGAGAACGCGAAACGTCGAATCGATCGACGCGCTGAAAAATCCCGCGACGCAACAGCAAGGGAACATCCAGCTTACGGCGGCGCAACTTCGTGTTGCGCCGCGATCATTACGTTCGGCTTTCCGGACGCAGCACGCGCCGACGCGTTTGAAACATGTGCGTCCAGTGCAACTCCCTATGCATTTCGATACGCTGGATGTCACGGATTAGTGTTAAATGTATTACGGTCCGATTCCGGAATGGCGTTCGTCCGTCCGGACGCGCCGTCTTTTGGCGTAAACCCGGACGCAAGAAGCTGCACGAAGAGAAGCGGCACGAAGTCAAGATAACGAATCGCGCGCGCCAGACGCGATCGAACCACGACGGCGGGTTTCATGTTGGATACCGAACCGCAAAGCTCTCGCTACAGCCTCGGTCTTGCGGCCGAAGTGCTCGCGTCCGAGCAGAGCGTGCTGCGGCTGATCACGCGCAATACACCTTTGCCCGAACTGCTGGCCGAGGTCTGCCGGCGCGCGGAAGGGCTGCTTGGCGCAGGCGCGTCGTGCACGATCATGCTGCTCGACGACGACGGCGTGCATATCCGCGTCGGCGCCGCGCCGTCGCTGCCGGCCCACTATGGTGCGGCGATCAACGGCGCCGCGATCGGCCCGATGGCGGGCTCGTGCGGCACCGCGATGCACGAGCGCCGCATGGTCGTGGTCGAGGACATCGCAACCGATCCGCTGTGGAGCGACTACAAGGCCCTCGCGCTGCCGCTCGGGCTGCGCGCGTGCTGGTCGGTACCGTTCCAGGACGACACGGGCACCGTGCTCGGCGCGTTCGCGGTCTACCATCGCGCGCCGCGCCGGCCGAGCGACGAGGAAACCGCACTGCTGCGCGACATCAGCCGCAGCGTCGGGCTCGCCGTGCACCAGGACCGCATTGCGCGGCAGCTCGCGCGCAGCGAGGAGCATCACCGGCTCGTCGTCAACACGCTGAACGAGGGCATCTTCGTGGTGTCGCGCGACGGCACGATCGTCGCGAGCAACCCGAGCGCGAACCGGATGATGCGCGTGGAGGGCAGCCTCGTCGGCCGCCCGCTGTCGACCGTGATCCTGCGCGCGCTGTACGAGGACGGCACGCCGATCCCGCCGGACGAGTGGCCGAGCCGGCGCGCGCTCGCGACCGCGACGCCGCTACTCGGCTACACGGCGGGCCTCGGCCTGGCGGATGGCGACGTGGTGTGGGTGCGCGGCAACGCGGTGCCGATCGTGAAGCCGGGCGACACGGAGGCCGATTCGGTGCTGGTGTCGATCAACGACATCGGCCCCGTGCGCGAAGCGCAGCAGCAGCTGCGCTACCTCGCGACGCGCGACGCGCTGACGGGCCTCTACAACCGTCGCTGGCTTGCCGACCGGCTGCGCGAGCTGTTCGACGCGCGCGACGGCGCGGCCGGCGCCGCGCGCGTCGCGATCCTGTATGTCGATCTCGACGGTTTCAAGAAGGTCAACGACACGGCCGGCCACGACGCGGGCGATGCGCTGTTGCGCAGCGTCGCGTCGCGGCTCGCGGGCTGCGTCGGCGAGCGGCATGCGCTCACGCGCGTCGGAGGCGACGAGTTCGTGATCCTGGTCGACGACTGCGACGAACCGGACACCCTCGCCGCGCTCGCGCGACAGGTGATCGACGCGATCGCGCGGCCGTTCGAGGCCGCGAACAACGAGTACTACCTCGGCGTGTCGATCGGCATCAGCGTCGCGCCGCGCGATGGCGACGACGCGGCGACGCTGATGCGCAACGCGGATTCCGCGATGTACGACGCGAAGCAGCGCGGCCGCAACCAGTTCAAGTTCTTCACCGCGCAGCTGAACCTGCGGCTGCAGCGCCGCTTCGCGATCGAACAGTCGCTGCGCCGCGCGCTCGCGTCGAACACGCTGCGGCTCGCGTACCAGCCCGTCGTCGACGGCCGCAACGGCCGCACGGTCGGGGCCGAGGCACTGCTGCGCTGGACGAGCCCGGAGCTCGGGCCGCTGTCGCCGGCGGAGTTCATTCCGGTCGCGGAAGACACCGGGCAGATCGTCGCGATCGGCCAGTGGGTGCTCGAGACCGCGTGCCGGCAGGCAGCCGAATGGCGGCGCACGATCGCGCCGGACCTGATGATGGCCGTCAACCTGTCGCCGCGGCAGTTCCATGACGGACTCGTCGAGTCGGTCGACCGCTGCCTCGCGCAGGCGGGGCTCGACCCGTCCGCGCTCGAGCTCGAGATCACCGAGGGGCTGCTGATGAACGACACCGCGACCGTGCTGCCGATGCTCGAAGCACTCACCGACATGAACGTGCGGATCTCGGTCGACGACTTCGGCACCGGCTATTCGTCGCTGTCGTACCTGAAGCGTTTCCCGCTGCACAACCTGAAGGTCGACCGCTCGTTCGTGGCTGGCGTGCCGGAACACCGCGATGCGGTCGCGATCACGCAGGCCGTGGTCGCGATGGCGCATTCGCTCGGGATGAAGGTCACGGCCGAAGGCGTCGAGACCGAGGCGCAGTCGTCGTTCCTGCGGCAGATCGGCTGCGACAAGCAGCAGGGCTATCTGTTCAGCCGGCCGCTCGAGCCGGCGGATTACGCGCGCCGGCTCGGCGAGCCGTAACGGCACGGGCCGGGTCATTCGGCCGGCCCCGCGCATTACGTGGCCGCATCATTCGGGCGGCCTCGCGCATCACGCAGGCATGCTGCCGTGTCTGCCGGTTTCGTCCGGCTGGATGGCCATGCCGATCACCACGCGGTTCTTGCCTTCGTCCTTCGCGCGATACAGCGCACGGTCCGCTGCCTCGATCAGCGACGTCATCGGCGCGCCGGCCGCCGGCACGACGCCCGCGCCGCCGATGCTGATCGTCACGTAGCGGCCGGTCGACGAATGCACGTGCTCGAGCCGCAGTGCCGCGACCGCGAGGCGGATCTTCTCGGCGAGCAGGCGCACGCCGCCCGGCGACGTGCCCGGCAGCACCACCGCGAATTCCTCGCCGCCGAAGCGCGCGGCGAGATCGCCCGGGCGGCCGAGGCAGCCTTCGACGGTCGACGCGATCCGCTTGAGCACGTCGTCGCCCGACACGTGGCCATACGTGTCGTTGTACCGCTTGAAATTGTCGACGTCGATCATCAGCAGCGACAGCTCGGTGCGCTCGCGCGCGCCGCGCCGCCATTCGGCGTTCAGGTATTCGTCGAGATAGCGCCGGTTCGACAGTCCGGTGAGGCCGTCGGAATGCGTGAGGCGGCGCAGTTCGAGGTTCGCTTCGAGCAGCTGCTGCTGCGATTGCCGCAGCGCGCGATACGCCTCGTCGCGCTGCAGCAGGTTCACGTACGAACGCGAGTGGTAGCGGATGCGCGCGACGAGCTCGATGCGGTCCGGCAGCTTCACGAGATAGTCGTTCGCGCCGGCCGCGAACGCGGCGCTCTTGATCGCCGGGTCGTCCTTCGTCGACAGCACGATGATCGGCACGTCGCGGGTCGCCGGATTCGCGCGGTACGCTTTCACGAGGCTCAGCCCGTCGGTGCCGGGCATCACGAGATCCTGCAGGATCACGGTCGGCCGCGTCTCGGCCGCGGCGACGAGCGCGTCGTCCGAACGCGTGCAGTAGTGGAAGTCGATGCGGTCTTCGTCGGCGAGCGCGCGCCGCACGGCCTCGGCGACGATCGTCTGGTCGTCGACCAGCAGCACCATCGCCGGTACGTCGGTGGCCGGCGGCGTCTGCAGGGTCGCGCGCGCGGCTTCGAGCGCGGCGTCCGCGCCGTCCGCGGCGGACGTGCCGCTGTCGTGGCCCGGGCGTCGCGTGGAATCACTAGTCATGTCGATACCTGTTGTTGCCATTGCTGTCACGCATGTCGATGTCCTTCAAACCCTGACGAGCGCCGCCAGTTCGCCCGCGATGCGCTCGAGCGGCAGGATCGCGCGCGCGGCGCCGAGCGTCGCGGCCGCTTTCGGCATCCCGTAGACGGCGCTCGTCGCCTGGTCCTGGGCGATCGTATGGTAGCCCTTCATCCGCATCGCCTTCAGCCCGATCGCTCCGTCGCGGCCCATGCCGGTGAGCAGCACGCCGATCACGTCGCCGGGCCAGTGCTCGGTCACGCTATTGAAGAACACGTCGACCGACGGCCGGTACGGCGTCGCGGCCGGCTCGCGCGTGTATTCGAGCGTGCCGGCGCGCGTGACGCGCAGGTGGTCGTTGGTCGCGGCGAGCAGCGCGACGGACGGCTCGGGCCGGTCGCCTTCGCGCGCGATGCGCACGGTGAGCGGCGTCTGGCCGTCGAGCCATTGCGCCATGCCGTCCGCGAACGCCTGGTCGACGTGCTGGACGATCACGATCGGCGCGCCGAAACCGGCGGGCAGCGCGCCGAGGATCGACGCGAGCGCGGTC
>NZ_JAAGPL010000152.1:0-20675 GCF_017104785.1 Burkholderia sp. Ac-20353
ACGTGCAGGTCGTATCGGCGCCGACGAGCTGAAACCCGCGCGTGTCGGCGCCGCCGAGCGCGAACGCCGTTTCCGCGAGCGCGCCGCCGATCACGACGACGCGCTTCGCCCGCGACTGCGCGCGCGCCCGGCCTTGCAACCCGCCCGCGAGCGCACCGGCGGCCACGCTTGCGAGCAGCACGCGGCGCCGGATGCTGAACGATCCGCCGCTCACCGTGCGTCTCCGTGCTCGGCCGGCGGCAAGCGCGCGACCAGCGCTCGCCAGTCGTCGCGTTCCGGCCGGCCCGGCTTGCGCTCGCCGAACAGCAGCGCGACGTGCTCGCGCTGCCGGTCGAACAGTTCGAGCGACGTGACGAGGCCGTCGCTCGTCGGCTTTTTCACGACCCACGCGGCGGCGATCATGTCCTCGCGCACGTGCAGGTTGAAACCGGGATCGAGCACGTTGATCCATGCGCCGACGTCGCGCACGTTCACGACCGGCCCGGTGTGGATCTGGATCATCCCCGCGTTGCCGACGAACACCATGATCGGCTGTGCGCTGGCCGACGCATGTTCGAGCGCGTGCCGCAGCGCGCGCGTGCCGACCGGATACGCGTACCGCGGCTCGGCGAGCCGCAGCGCCTGCATCCGGCTCACGCCGAAGCGCTGCGTGATGCCGAAGAACTGGTGCGTGTCGGTCATCGCGTCCCACGCCGCGCGGAAGCCGGCGACGTCGATCTCGGTGTCGGCGCGCTCGGGGGTCTTGGCCGCGATCGGCGTGACCGCGAGCCCCGGCTCCTGCGACGGCGCGCGCCAGCGTTCGACGAACGCATCGAACGCCGCGTGATCGCTGTGCGCGCGCAGGTAGACCTTGTGGATCGCGTCGCCATGTGCATCGAAGAACTGCAGGCTCTTCAGCGTGCCGTGCGCGGTCGCGTCGCGCACCGCGAATGCGGACGCCCAATGGCGGTAGAAGATGCGCAGATCGATGTCGCCGAGCGCGAGGCCGACCGGGCCGTCGTGACTCATCTGTGCATACTCGCCGTCCTTCTCGTGGACAGCGGTTTCGTTACGTGTGAGCGCCATCACGCGGCCGAGCCGCGGCAATTCCTCGAACATCGCCGGGAAGCGCGCGTCGAGCCGGACGACGTGCTCGCCGACGAACGCGGCGAGCGCCTCGCCTTCGCTGACGCCGAGCGCGCGGGCGGCGTCGCGGTTGCGAAGCTGGCGCTCGGCCTTGAGCTTGACGAACGCATCGCGCAGCGCGGTGGCCGTGCGCATCGGCGGGACGGATTGACCGGGAACGGCGGATTGCATCATGTCGGACTCCTTCGGGTGACGGGGGGAGAGGGAAAGCGGGCGGTGCGCATCAGAAATCCACCTTCATGCTGACGGCGACGGTGCGCCCCGGCGCGGTATACGCGTCGAGCACCTGCGCATCGGCCGCGAGGCCGCGCACGTCCGACCAGTTCCAGACCTTGCGGTCGAACAGGTTGCGAATGCCGATGGTGGCGCTCACGTGCTTGTTGAAGCGATAGCCGCCGCGCACGTCGACGACGAACGACGACGGCGGCGCGAAGCACGATGTTTTCGCCCCCGGGCACGCGCCGGCCGGGATGTCGTTGTCGCGCTTTGCGGCCTGGAACAGCAGGTCGGTCTGCACGAACCAGCGCTCGCCGGGCTCGTAGCGCACGCCGAACACCGCGGAGAACGGGTTAACCGAGTCGAGCGGCTGGCTGGCCGCGCCGTTCTTCTGCGTCGAGCCCTTCGTGAAGGCCAGCGCGGTCTTCAGCGTGACGCCGTTCGGCATGATCCATTCCGCGCGGCCTTCGAGGCCGTGGATGCGCGCGTCGGCGAAGTTCACGTACTGGAACACGAACGGATCGTTCGGCCGGCCGCTGCCGGCGATCGTGCTGCGCGAGATGAAGTTGCGATAGCGGCCCGTGAATGCCGCTGCGCTGTAGCGCACGACACCGTAGCCGGTGCCCGCCTTGCCGCGCAGGCCCGCTTCGAACGTGTCGCTCGTCTCGGGCTTCAGGTCGGGGTTGCCGATCGACGTATAGCCGAACACCGGATTCGAGAAGCTGCTGTTGACCTGGTCCGGCGTCGGCGTGCGGAAGCCGTGCGCATACTGCGCGTAAGGAATCAGCGCGGGCGTGATCTCGTACAGCACCGCGACGCGCGGCGACAGTTCGCGCGCGCTCGTCGAGACGGCCTTGCCCGTGAACAGCGGATCGTTTCCGGTCGGGCTCAGCCGGTACGCGTCGAAGCGCAGCCCCGGCGTGACGAGGAGGCGCCCGTAGCCGATCTGGTCCTGCACGAACGCGCCGAGCAGCGTGTAGTCGGTGTCGGGGAACGCCTTGTTCGGGAACGCCTCGCCGACACCCGGCACCGTGCCGTTGCGGAAATTCTTCACACGCGACAGGCTGCCGTCGACACCGTAAAGCAGCTTGTGCGCGAACGGGCCGGTCGAGAAGCCGCTCTCCGCGAATGCCGAGCCGCCGAACGTGTGTTCCTGGTAGCGGTTGTCGCGCGAGCGGGAGCGCAGCGTGCCGCCGCGCGTCTCGAACGCATACTGGTCCTGCGTCGCTTCCTGGTAGTAGAACTGCGTATGCGCGGTCTGGAACCAGCGGAGCGCGTCGTCATGGAAGTCGTAGTCGATGCTGAAGCGGTTGCGCTCGAGGTGGTCGCTCGTCGTGAGGCCGAGCGTCGTGGGCGGATTGACCGCCGACAGCACGTTCGTGCCGATGCGGCGCTGCACGGTTTCCGCGGTGAATTTGAGCGTGTCGCTCGACGTCGGCTTCACGACCAGTTTGCCGAGCAGCGATTCCGAGTAGACATCCTGAGGATTCGACGTGGTGCGCAGCGTGCTCGCGGAGTTGTTGCTGCCGCGTGTATCGATCTCGTGGCCGCGCCGGCCGTCGGCGATGATCATCCCCTGCACGCGATCGTTGCCGGCCGCAGCCGACACGGTCGCGCCGATGCTGCGATCGGCCGAGTCGTAACTCGGCCGGAACGAGAAGTAGTAAGGCTTGCGATAGATCGACAGCAGGTCTTGCGGGTCCTTCGTGATGAAGTTCACCGCGCCGGTGAGGCCGTCGCTGCCGTACAGCGCCGACGCCGGGCCGCGCAGGATTTCGATGCGCTTCAACGTGTCGAGGTCCGCATAGTCGCCGCGGCCTGCTTCGAGCGGCCCGAACGAGAACGCGCTCGGCAGGCGGATGCCGTCTTCCATCAGCAGCACGCGATTGCCTTCGAGGCCGCGGATGTTGATGCTCGAATCGCCGTCGCGGCCGCCGCCGAGCGCGGCGCTGCCGGGCCGGTACGCGGTGCGGCGCACGGTAACGCCCGGCTCGTAGCGCAGCGCGTCCTTGATGTTCGCCGCCTGCTGCTCGTCGAGATCGTCGTCGGTGAGCACCGATACGGATGCTGCCGTGCGGCTCGCGGCGGTTTCGGTGCGGGTGGCCGTTACGGTGACGGGATCGAGCAGCGCGGCATGACCGCGCGCCGACGCAGCGACGACGGCGGGCGACGAAGCTGCGTGCTGCGGCGACGCATCGGCGAAGGCCGGGGTGACGGTGACGCCCAAGGCGCCGAACAGCGCGGCGCACATTGGCCGCCGCGCCAGCGAATTGCAATGCACAGGTGGTCTCCAGGTGATGAAACAAGCCCGAAGGCTGGCTGGGTGACGCGTTCACCTGGCTGGCCGGCCCGCACGCGGTGGGCGGCGGACGGTTGATTGAAAGGTCTACGACAACGGTTTGAATTGTAAATGAGAATCATTATCAATACAAGGCGTCGCTGCGGCACGTGCCCGGGCACGTGCGAGCGAGCAATGTCGGCGCGCGATGCGGCGGGTTGGCCGCGGGACCGATTGCAGCAGGCTGTCCGCGGCGTCTCGGGACGCCGCGCGTTACGACAGCGATTCGAGGCGGATCAGCAGATTGCGCGCGTGCGCAATGAACGCATCGTGCATGTCGCGCTCGCCGCGGACTTCGAGGTTGGCGTCTTCCGCGAACGCGATCTGCTCGGCATAGATTTCGCCGAGCGCGCGGCGTGCGTCGGGGGGCAGCGCACGGATCATCGAGACGAGCAGCAACTCCTGCGCGCGGAGCGCGCCAGACAGCGATTGGACGTTCATGCCGACCTCCTCGAACGATGCGGCGGCGGGCGCCGGTCTTTTCATACTAGGCGGTTGCCGCGCGAACGTCGCGCGTCGCCGACGCGGTGGCCCACTCAGTTGGCCGCAGCGCCCGCCTGCGCATCGCGTACGACCTGCGCGACCCGCTCGACGAATTCGGCATCGATGCTCGACAGCGCTTCGCGCTTGCCGTCTGGCATCTCGACGACGAGCCGGTACATGACGTCTTGCGTCTTCCACGTGAGGTAGCCGACCACCACCAGCATCACGCCGACGACGAGTATGGCGCTCGATCCGTACATTCCGCCCACGGCGGCCGCAACGGCGCCGATCAGCGAAATCAGTGACGGCAGGAAAATGTTCTTCGGGACGGTGACGACATCGACATCGCGAATGTCACGCAGTGCAAAGGTTTGCCCGGCGGCCGACAGGCCGTTGCGCGTGACCGTCACGCCTCGTTCGTTGAAAGCGTTTTCCATCATGTATTGCATGGACGAAAACGCGCAGCGTAACAGACTTCGCGGCCGCGTCGAACGAGACCGAGTGCCGCACGCGGGATGTGCGGGCCGGAGGACGGGCGCAAACGACTGGAGCGGCTGGAATGACGGGGTGTCAGAACTGCAGCCGGCCGTCGCCGTACAGGCGTCCCGGCACGTGCGACGCGACCACTTCGGCGATTTGCTCGTCGGTCGCGTCGGCCGGCACGATCTGGCGCCGCGCGGGGGCGTCCATATGCATCGTCCATTCGACGAGCCGGTACGGGCGCCCCCACGGGCGCAGCATTTCGACTGACACGCGACAGCTCTGGACGGGCAGCGAGTGCTGGCGCGTCAGAATCGTGTGCAGATGGCTGAAAACGGTATCTTCGATCATCATGGCCTCCGATCCTGTCCGTGGGTTGGACGGCGGCTGCGCCACCGCTCTCAAAAAAAAAGCCGCCGATGCTCAGGCGGCCAACAGGGGGGGTGAGTGCATCCTCTCAGCCCAGAATTAAGCGAAACTTAAAAGTGCATAAAAAAGCGCCCCGCCAGGAGGCGGGGCGCTTTTGCCGTCGTGATCCGCGTGTTAAGCGAATGCTTTAGAACTTGTGACGGATACCGACGCGAGCGGCGATCTGGTTCGACGAGCCGGTGCCCGACGTACCGAAGTAGCTCGATGCGCTCGAACCGATCTGCGCCTGGACGTTGTTGCCCGACGCCTTCTGGTAGATCACGAGGCCGTACACGTCGGTACGCTTGCTGAGTGCGTAGTCGAGCGCGAGGTTGCCCTGGTTCCAGTGAGCCGAGCCGCCGTTTTGCGTTGCGTTCGTGTACGTGTAGCCCGCAGCGGCCGACAGGGCCGGCGTGAATGCGTACTTGACGCCCGCTTCATACGCGTTGTAGAACGTGCCGCCTGCACCGGAGACCGTCTTGAACTGCGTGCGCGTCCACAGCGCCCATGCCGTCGCCGGGCCCCAGATGTAGCGGCCGCCGACGCCGTAGGTGCGCAGGTCGCTGACGTTGCCCGTGGTGACGTTCGCGAACGTCGTCGAGAACGCCGGCGACGAGCTGCCCGGGAAGCGGATGTCCGTGTACGCGGCGCCGACTGCGAGCGGGCCGTTTGCGTAGTTCAGGCCGAAGCTGTACGCACGCGACGACGGGTTCGACGCCGTCGTCGGCGCACCCGCGAAGTCCGTCGAGTTCGAGAAGCCGTACATCGCGCCGAACGTGAAGCCGGCGTAGTTCACGCTCTGGAACTTCACCGAGTTGTTGATGCGGCTCGACGTGAGCTGGTCGACGTCGTTAGCGTGGTACGCGTAGTTGCCGGCGACCGTGTTGCCACCGGTCGAGTAGTTCGCGCCGAGGATGTCGGTCGAGAACGAGTACTGGCGGCCGAACGTCACCGTGCCGTACTGATCCGTGCTCAGGCCGACGTATGCCTGGCGGCCGAACATCGCGCCGCCCTGGCCCGCTGCGCCGGTGCCGACGTTGAAGCCGTTTTCGAGCACGAAGATCGCCTTCAGGCCACCGCCCAGGTCTTCCGTGCCACGCAGGCCCCAGCGGCTGCCTTGCGCAATACCGTCGTCAAACTTGAACAGCTTGCTGCCCGCGGCACTCGCGGTCTTCGTGCTGTGGTTCACGTAGCTGATACCTGCGTCGATCAGGCCGTACAGCGTGACGCTGCTTTGTGCGTGAGCGGCGCTAGCCGTCGCTGCCAGAATGGCTGCGGTCAACAGTTTCTTGTTCAAAGGATTCTCCGAGCGAGTAAATTGCGTGTCCAGTTGCGGTTCCGGCGCTCTTACGGCGCACTTGCGGACCGGCCGCAACTTTATCGGCGGGGCACGTAATGAATGTGACAGCTCTTGTCATAAAGTTGCAGTGTGGTGCCGATGCGACACTTAATCATGCCCGGTTGCACTCGCGGCGGTTATGCCAAATTCGTCTGTCGTTTGATTTCGCTCGGGAATTTGCACATGAAATAAGCTTGGTTGGTGCCGGCCGGGCCCCGTGGGACGATGCGCATTCTTACAACGACACGGGATAGAGGACACCCCCATGCGACGCTCGATCTGGTTGACCGGCCTTGCCGCGCTCGGCGCGGCCCTGACATTCGCGGCGCCCGGCGCGCACGCAGAATCGCAAGCCCTGAAGATCGGCACGATGAGCGGCCCCGACGCGCAGATCTGGGCCGAGGTGACGAAGGTGGCCGCGCGTGACGGCCTCGCGATCAAGGTCATCGAATTCAACGACTACGTGCAGCCGAACGCCGCGCTCGACGCGGGCGATCTCGACGCGAACGGCTTCCAGCACCAGCCGTTTCTCGACAGCCAGATCAAGCAGCGCGGTTACAGGATCGTCAACGTCGGCCTGACCTACACGTCGCCGATGGGCTTCTATTCGAAGAAGCTCAAATCGCTCAAGGACTTGCCGGTCGGTGCGAAGGTCGGCATCCAGAACGATCCGTCGAACGGCAACCGCGCGTTGCTGCTGCTGCAGAAATACGGCGTGATCAAGCTGAAGCCGGGCGTCGGCACGAACGGCGTCAACGCGACGCCGCTCGACGTCGCCGAGAACCCGAAGAAGATCAAGCTGGTCGAGCTCGACGCCGCGCAACTGCCGCGCGCGCTGCCCGACGTCGACGCCGCGTCGATCAACACCGACTACGCGGTGAAGGCTGGGCTCACGCCGGTGAAGGATGCGATCGCGATCGAGGATCTGAAAGGCCCGTACGCGAACCTGATCGCGGTGCGCGCGCAGGACCGGGACAAGCCGTGGGTGAAGAAGCTCGTCGCGGCCTACGAGTCGGACGACGTGCGCCAGTTCATCAACGCGAAGTTCGGCGGCGCGATCGTGCCGGCGTTCTGAACGCTCAGGCCGTCAGCAGCGAACCGGTGCGGAACGGCGTCGCGCCGGCGATGCGCGCGACTTCCATGCCGGCCGTCGCGAAGCGCACGACCTGGCGCGCATACATCACGCCCGACACGCTGCTCTTCAGCGTGACGACGCGATCGGTCAGCGGATCGACGATGTCGACCACCTCGTCACCGGCCTCGATCCACGCACCGACCGGCATGCGGAACACGATCACGCCCGACATCGGCGCGACGAGCGGATCGGTGCCCGCGAGCGGCGTTGCCGGATACGCGAGCGGCGGCAGCGGCGCGGGCGTGCCGTCGATCACGCCGCGGTCGGTCAGGTATTCGACGATCGCCTGAGAATCCTTTTCCGCGAACTCATACGACACGTCGCGCTCGCTGCGCAGCTCGATCGTGACCGAGATCGCGCCGTTCGGAATCGGGAAGCGGCCGCTGAAGCGCTCGCGCAGATCCGACCAGCAGAAGCTGTGGATCTCGTCGAACGGGTTGCCGACCGAATTCAGCGCGAGCAGCGACGCCTGCGCGTCGAGGTAGCGCGCGAGCGGCTCGACGTCTTGCCACAGGTCGGGGTTCGTATACAGGTGCATCACCGCATCGTTGTCGCAATGCAGGTCGAGCACGACGTCGGCGTCGTACGACAGCTTCTGCAGCGCGAGGCGCTGCGATTCGAGCTCGGTGCGTGGCTTCTGCTCGTCGAGCGCTTCGCGCATCGCCGCGCGCACGATCGCGACGTTGCGCTCGGCGTCGTCGGTCAGGCGGGCTTCGATGCGCGGCAGCACGAGCGCCGCGAGATCGTAGAAATTGCGGTTGAAGTTCTGCATCGAGCCGAGCTCGAAGCGGCCGAGGTGGTCGCCGAACACATGCTGCGACAGCCCGATCGGGTTCGGCACCGGCACGATGACGACTTCGCCGCGCAGCTTGCCGGCCGCTTCGAGCGCCGCGAGCTTGCGGCGCAGCAGCGTGGCGACCAGCATGCCGGGCAACTCGTCGGCGTGCAGCGACGACTGGATGTAGATCTTCTTGCCGCCGCGCGGGCCGTAGTGGAAGCTCGTGATCTGGCGTTCGGTACCAAGGGCGGGGGAAATCAGCGGATGGGTCTGCGTTTGCATGATGAGGAGAGTGCGGCGCAGCCGCGAATGATCCGGTGTGCGTGGAAGATCGATTGTACGTTGCCTTTCGCGAACCCATCAAACCAGCACCGGAACACCGCTTTTTCCGTTGAAAATCATTCGGTTGACGCGAAAAAAATCAGCGTGCGCGCGGCTGCGTGCCGCATGTTTCTTTGCGCGCGCGCATAAAAAAAACGGGCTCCTCGCGGAGCCCGTCTGCGTGCGCGGAACCCGCGCGCTTGTTTGTCGCTTACGTCGCGCTTACTTGCCGTAGACGTCGAAATCGAAGTACTTCTTCGCGATCTTGTCGTACGTGCCGTCCTTGCGCATGTCGCCGATCGCCTTGTCGATCTTCGCCTTCAGGTCGGTGTCTTCCTTGCGCAGGCCGATGCCGGCGCCGTTGCCGAGCGTCTTCGGATCGTCGAGGTCGCTGCCCGCGAACTGGAAGCCTGCGCCGCGCGGCGTCTTCAGGAAGCCGATGTCGGCCTGCACTGCGTCCTGCAGCGCGCCGTCGAGACGGCCCGCGATCAGGTCGGCGTACACCTGGTCCTGGTTCTGGTACGGCACGATCGTCGCGCCGGCCGGTGCCCAGTGAACCTTCGCGTAGGTCTCCTGGATCGTGCCCTGCTCGACGCCGATGCGCTTGCCCTTCACCGCCGCGTCGGTCGGCATCAGGTTCGCGCCTTTCTTCTCGACGAGTCGCGTCGGCGTGTTGAACAGCTTCGTCGAGAACGCGATCTGCTCTTCACGCGCCGGCGTCATCGACATCGACGACAGCACGCCGTCGAACTTGCGCGCCTTCAGTGCGGGGATCATGCCGTCGAAGTCGTTCTCGATCCACACGCACTTCGCGTTCATGCGGCGGCAGATTTCGTTACCCAGGTCGACGTCAAAGCCCATGACCTTGCCATCCGTGCCTTTCGATTCGAAAGGCGGGTAGCTTGCGTCGACGCCGAAACGCACGGTCGTCCAGTCCTTCGCGTACGCGCTGCCGGCCGATACGGCGAGCAGGGCAACGGTCACAGCCGCAAGAATCTTTTTCACTAGGTGACTCCTCGTTTTGTTCGATGGGTGCGCGGTTGTGCCGCGCCGTATGCCTTCGGCCCGGCGCGGCTTCGCGTCGGACTGTCCGTTTCGCCTGCCCGATGGGGGCGCGCGACGTGCGGAGATTATCAAGACAAAATACCGGTGGTGCGCCTAGGAGATGCCCCGATAGCCGCCAGCCGGGCCAAACGGCGGCGCTACCGCATCCGCGCAGCCGTTTCGAGTACAGGAACGATTCAGCCCGGCGTTTCGTTGACTGCTTGCTGCAACGAGGTGATGAACTGCGTGATGGCCTGCGTCGGCGCAGTTCGCGACGCGCGATGATCGACAGGTCGAGGCGCGGCAGTCCGCGCGCGGCGAACATCGTCAGCGTCACGCCGTGCGGAAACTGATCGGCGCTCACGGTGACGATCCACTCGGTTTCGAGCAATTCCTCTAGGCGGCGCGTGTGCGCGAGCGGGTGGCCGTCGCGCATTACGGCCACGAACCCGGTCGAGAACAGCGGCGATTGCGTGAAAGCGCGGTCGAGCGCGGGCACATGGTGCATTGCAGCGATGTCGAGCGCACCGGCGCGCAACGGCATAAACAGATCGTAAGGAGACCCTAAGCAGACCCTAAGCCATCGCGCGTTCGATCGCGTTCAGCGTGCGCCGACGGATCCAGCCGCTTGCGGCACGAATCGCGAGCCAGTAAGGCGTGAACAGCACACGCGTGCGCGTCGTCGGGCAATGCACGAAGGTTTCGGTACGCAGCACGCGCGTGCCGTCGCTCGTTTCGATCACCTGATAACGCAGCACGAGCCTGGCGTTGCGCGCGTCGTCGTGCTGCATGAATGCGGCGGCGTCGTGGATCGCAGCGAGACCGAAATCGGGACGCCAGAAACGTCCGACGAGGCCCAGCGTGAGCGACCGGTCGTCACGCTGCAACGGCGTGAACGCATGCAAACCGAACGGCGTGCGTTCGTCCAGCGCGCGCCGGTTTCACAGCACATCGACGAGCGTCTGCGGCAGTTCGCGAACCGTGAGAAGCGTGTCGACGACAGCGTCGCTGCGCATGTCGAGCGACGCGACGGCGTCGATGATACGCGGCGGCGCAGCATCGATCGGGTTCGACTGATGCATTTCGTAGAAACCGAACGACGGGATGAACCGCGGCCGGAGCGTGGACGTCGCGGTTGCCGATTCGGATACGATGCCGAGCGCGTTCATGGCGGCTCCGGAGGATAAAGCGCGATCGTAGCATCGGCCGCGCGACGGCGTCGGGACGCGGAACCACGCTGCGGGCTCCGTTGTGCGTCGGGTATCCACATCGTCGCTTGACTCGTGCGCGGCGTCGCCTATAGTGACCGGCAGCGTGCGAAGGGCGCACCGTGACGCCGGGGCGGCGTTGACGCTCGAGGAGAACAGGACATGAAGCATGACGGGCCGCAGGACAGCAAGTCTCCTTCCGAACTGATCGACGGGAGAATCGACGAACTCGGCGACTGGCGCGGCGAAACGCTCAGCCGGCTGCGCGCGCTGATCAGGGAAGCCGACCCGGACGTCGTCGAGGAATGGAAATGGCGCGGCGTGCCCGTGTGGTCCGATGGCGGCATCATCTGCACCGGCGAGACCTACAAGAGCGTCGTGAAAATGACCTTCGCGAAAGGGGCGGCGCTGGCGGACCCCGCCGGGCTGTTCAATTCGAGCCTCGAAGGGAACACACGGCGTGCGATCGACATTCGCGAGGGCGAGGCGATCAACGAGGCGGCGCTGAAGACGCTCGTGCGCGCGGCCGTGTCGCTGAACAAGTCGAAAGCGAAAGCCTGATATTTCGGATGACGAACGACACGACGCCGCCAATCGACGTCGTGACCACTACGACAGTGCGCGCAACTGTTGACGCAACTGCTCGACCTCGCCCGGCGCGAACTGCTGCTCGATGTCGGCATGCGCCTGTTGCCACAAAGGGAACGCGTTGGCGAGCAGCCGCTCGCCGGCGGGCGTCAGGCTGAGCAGGCGGCTGCGCCGGTCGTCCGGATCCTGCTCGATGGCGACCAGGCCGCGCCGTTCGAGCGGCTTGAGCGCGGCCGTCAGCGTCGTGCGATCCATCGCCAGCAGTGACGACACGTCTTTCATCGCCGGCGGATGGGGCCGGTTCAGCGACATCAGCAGCGAAAACTGCCCGTTCGTGAGATCCAGCGGACGCAGCACATCGTCGAAGATCCGCGCAAGGTTGCGCGCCGCGCGCTGCATGTGCAGGCACAGGCAGCAATCGCGCACCATCAGCGTCGTTTCGAAGGGGAGATCTTTCGCGCGAGACATGTTGCAATTGTGTTGATATCAACCTATCGTGTCAAGGGCAAGGAGCGACGTCCCGTTGCTCCTGTCATCGGACGGAGGACGCATGAGTGCACAGCAATTGTTTCTCGCGGTATTCCTCGCCGGCAAGGACAGCCCGCGCATGAAAGCGTGGTTGTCGCTTTCGGAACCGGAACGGCAGGCGAAGGAAAAGGAAGGCATCGCCGCGTGGAAGGCCTGGGTCGAAAAGCATCAGGCGGCGATCGTCGAGCTCGGCGGCCCGCTCGGCAAGACCAGGACCATCGGCGAACACGGGATAACCGAAACGAGTAACGCGCTGACGGCCTTCACCGTCGTGCGTGCGGCTTCACACGACGACGCGGCCAGGCTGTTCGAAGGCCACCCGCATTTCACGATTTTCCCGGGCGAGTCGGTCGACGTAATGCCGGTCCTGCCGATCCCCGGCGCCTGAACGGCGCAGCGCTGCGGGCGTGATGCGGGGCGATCCGACCGCCGCCCGCACGCAGATGGTTTCCTCGACACTTTGGAGATTCGTCATGAAGCTTTACGGATTCGCCGGGACCCGTTCGCAACGCGCGCTTTGGGGGCTCAAGGAACTCGACGCGGATTTCGAATTCATCTCGGTCAACCTGCTCGAAGGCGAGCACAAGCGGCCCGAATTCCTGCGCGTCAATCCCGCAGGCAAGGTTCCCGTGCTGGTGGACGGCGACCTCGTGATTCCCGAATCGGCTGCGATCGTGCTGTATCTCGCGGACAAGTATCCGCAGAAGGCGTTGTTGCCCACCGATCTCGCCGAGCGGGCGCAGGCGTACCGCTGGGTCATGTTCGCGGTCACCGAACTCGAACAGCCGCTGTGGAGAATCACGCGGCACACGATGCTCTATCCGCCGGACAAGCGGCTGCCGGCCGATATCGCGCTCGCGCGCGAGGATTTCGTCGCGATGGCGACGATTCTCGACAAGCATCTCGAAGGGCGGCAATTCATCGTCGGCGATACGTTGACCGTTGCCGACTGCGTGACCGCCTATCTGATCGACGGATTCCCGCAATTGCGCGCGTATCTCGAACGCCTGTATGCGCGGCCGCGGGCGCCGCAGCGGATTGCGGACGCGCGCAGGGCGGCGTGAGATCGAAGGCCGGCGCGCGTGCTCGACGCCCTCGCTAGCGTCAGTCGGCCATGGCCTCACCCAGGCACACCGCGCGCGTCGGCGCCCAGTCGGGATTGAATTGCAGTGGCCCCTGCGGGAACAGCAGCACCACGGTCGAGCCTAGCAGGAAGCGCCCCATCTCCTCGCCTTGCTTCAGGATGATATTCCTGTCGCGATAGTCCCAGTGGCGCACGCTGGGGCTGCGCGGCGGATTGACTACGCCGTGCCACGCGGTCGCCATGCTGCCGACGATGGTGGCGCCTACCAGCACCAGCGCGAATGGGCCCTGAGGCGAGTCGAAGTGACACACCACGCGCTCGTTGCGCGCGAACAGTGCATCGACGCCGCGCGCGGTGGCCGGGTTCACGGAGTACAGCTCGCCGGGGACATAGCTCATCGAGACCAGGCGGCCGTCGCACGGCATGTGGATGCGGTGGTAGTCGCGCGGGCTGAGATAGAGGGTGGCGAACAGACCGTCATCGAACTGGCTTGCCAGTTCCTGATTGCCGGCCAGCAACGCGCTGCTGCTGAAGGATTTGCCCTTGGCCTGGAAGATCTGGTCGCGCTCGATGCGACCGAACTGGCTGATCGCGCCGTCTACCGGACAAACCAGTCGCGCTGTCGCCAGAGGGCGCGCGCCGGGCCGCAACGCACGGGTGAAAAAGTCGTTGAAGGTGGCGTAGGCGCCGGGTTCCGTCTGCGCGGCTTCTGCCATGTTGACGTTGTAGCGGGCGATGAAGCGGCGTATCGCCCACCGAGTCAACGCGCCGGCGCGCTGGCGCGCAAGAAAGCCGAGCAGGCGTGTGATGAGGAGCTTGGGCAGCAGATGCTGCAATTGGACGAACAGGCGCTCGGACACGAGTGGCTTTCCCAGGTTCGAAAAAAACACGAAGTATCGCTCATTCGACAGGTCGCCGCGCAGGACGCCCCGAGACGGCGGACATCTACAACATTGATTCGCATGGTGATGTTCTTCGCGACCGCGGCCAGTCCACCAACCTGACAGCCCCGTTCGCCGATTCGGCATGCGATGTGACGCGGCGGCGCCGAACAAGATTCATATGACGTTCGCGCCAGATTTAGTGCATGATCATCGGCGTCGAGAAAGCGACCGCCGGACGCGAGCGCTGCGCGCAGGCGATCCGCCCCGTGAGGGATGGGGACTCTGCCGATCAAGCTGACAGAGCCTGGGTATCCGGCCGAACCGATCGAGACGTCGATAGAACGATCAGATAGAACGATCAACTTCTTTGGAGAGGGCAGATGGAACGAAACATTGCGGTCAAGCTGTGCAAGCCTGTCATCACCGGTGCCGTCGCAACCCTGGCCTTTGCCGCCGCGGCGTCCGCGATGGCCGACCAGGTCGTCAAGATCGGCAGCGTCGAACCGACGACGGGCGGCATTTCCCACCTCGGCAAGGACAATGAAAACGGCGCCCGCCTCGCGGTCGAGGAGATCAACGCCAAGGGGCTCACGATCGGCGGCCAGAAGATCACGCTGCAACTCGACGCACAGGATGACGCAGCCGACCCGCGGCAGGCGACGCAAGTCGCACAGAAGCTCGTCGACAACAAGGTCGTCGCCGTGATCGGGCACCTGAACTCCGGCACGTCGATTCCGGCGTCGAAGATCTACAGCGACGCGGGCATCGTGCAGATCTCGCCGTCGGCCACGAACCCGACCTACACGCAGCAAGGCTTCAAGACGACGTACCGCGTGGTCGCGACCGACGCGCAGCAGGGCCCGGCGCTCGCGAGCTATGCGCTGGCGAAGGGTGTCAAGAGCGTGGCCGTCGTCGACGATTCGACCGCTTACGGCCAGGGTCTCGCGAACGAGTTCGAGAAGAAGGCGAAGGCGCTCGGCCTGAAGGTGCTGTCGCACGACGCGACGAACGACAAGGCGGTCGATTTCCGCGCGATCCTGACCAAGATCAAGGGCGAGAACCCGGACGCGATCATGTACGGCGGCATGGACGCGACGGGTGGCCCGCTCGCGAAGCAGGCGAAGCAGCTCGGCCTGCGCGCGAAGGTCCTGTCGGGCGACGGCGTATGCACGGACCAGCTGGCCGAACTGGCCGGCCCGGCGGCCGACAACGTGCTGTGCTCGCAAGCGGGCGCTGCGCTCGAGAAGATGCCGGGTGGCGCGGCGTTCCTGGCCAAGTACCAGAAGCGCTTCAACCAGGGCATCAAGTTCGACGCGCCGTTTGCGTATGATGCCGTCTACATCGTCGTCGACGCGATGAAGCGGGCGAACTCGACCGATGCCGCGAAGATTCTCGCGGTGATGCCGTCGACGAAGTATGACGGCGTGATCGGCACGACGACCTTCGACGCGAAGGGCGACCTCACGCACGGGATCATTTCGATCTACGGCTACAAGAGCGGAAAGAAGACCTTCCTCGACCAGGTCAAGATGTAACTGACGGTAGCGTCGCCTGTGCGATCGCGCGTTTAACAGCGATCGTCGCAGGCGCCGCGCCGCATCACCCCCTTCGCGCAACCAGCTCCGACACGGTTTGCGCGGCCTGCTGCAGCGGGCCGAGAAACTCCTTCACCATCTGCTTCGCGGAATGGCGCTGCGCATTGCCGCTGACGTTCATCGCCGCGATGATCTGCCCGCGCCGGTTGCGGATCGGCGCCGAGATCGACAGCAGGCCCACTTCCAGTTCCTGGTCGACGATCGCCCAGCCCTGCTGGCGCACCTGCGCGATCGTGGCCTTCAGTTCGCCGGGGTCCGTGATCGTGCGCGGCGTGTGCGCGCGGATGGGGCTCTGCGCGAGCGTCTCGTCGAGCGCCGCGTCGTCGAGCGCGGACAGCAGCACGCGCCCCATCGACGTGCAGTACGCGGGCAGACGGCTGCCGATCGACAGGTTGATCGTCATGATCTTGTGCGTCGGCACGCGCAGCACATAGACGATCTCGGTGCGGTCGAGCACGGCGGCCGAGCAGCTTTCGTGAATCTGCGCGGAAAGCTGTTCCATCACCGGTTCGGCGAGGTTCCAGAACGGCATCGACGTCAGGTACGCGAAGCCGAGCTCGAGTATCTTCGGCGTGAGCCGGAACAGCCGGCCGTCCGCCTCGACGTAGCCGAGCGTCTGCAGCGTGAGAAGGATCCGGCGCGCGCCCGCGCGCGTCAGGCCCGTCGCGGACGCGACTTCGGTGAGCGTCTGTTCGGGATGGTCCGCGTCGAACGCGCGGATCACCGCTAGCCCGCGCGCGAACGACTGGACGTAGGAGTCGCCGGGTTTGGCCTGGATGTCGTCGGTAGTCATGACCTGTCGGAATATCGTGCAGCCGAGAAGATAGCGCATGGGGCCAGACACGCCAACCGCACGGCCGTCGCCGGCGCTTGACAGGTCGTCCCCGCACTCCCTATGATGCCCTGAACGTTCGATAAGCGATCTTATGTTCGTATATAGAACATTTAAGCGCATCCCGGCGAATCATGCAACGGGGGGCGCCCGTTCCATTACCCGGAGACACTGATGACCGAAGCTTTCCTGTGTGACGCGATCCGCACCCCGATCGGGCGTTACGGCGGCGCGCTGTCCGGCGTGCGCGCCGACGACCTGGGCGCGGTGCCGCTCAAGGCGCTCGTCGAGCGCAACCGCGATGTCGACTGGTCCGCGGTCGACGACGTGATCTACGGCTGCGCGAACCAGGCCGGCGAGGACAATCGCAACGTCGCGCGCATGTCGCTGCTGCTCGCGGGCCTGCCGCAGGTCGTGCCGGGCTCGACGATCAACCGCCTGTGCGGCTCGGGGATGGACGCGGTCGGTGCTGCCGCGCGCGCGATCAAGTCCGGCGAGGCCGCGCTGATGATCGCGGGCGGCGTCGAAAGCATGACGCGCGCGCCGTTCGTGATGGGCAAGTCGGCAAGCGCGTTCGCGCGGCAAGCCGACATCTTCGACACGACGATCGGCTGGCGCTTCATCAATCCGCTGATGAAACAGCTGCATGGCGTCGATTCGATGCCGGAAACGGCCGAAAACGTCGCGACCGACTACAACATCAGCCGCGCCGACCAGGACCAGTTCGCGCTGCGCAGCCAGCAGAAGGCCGCGCGTGCGCAGCAGGACGGCACGCTCGCCGAGGAAATCGTCGCGGTGACGATTCCGCAGAAGAAGGGCGATCCGCTCGTCGTCGCGCGCGACGAGCATCCGCGCGAGACGTCGCTGGAAACGCTGGCGAAGCTCAAGGGCGTCGTGCGGCCGGACGGCACGGTGACGGCCGGCAACGCGTCGGGCGTGAACGACGGCGCGGCCGCGCTGCTGCTCGCGAACGAGGAGAGCGCGAAGCGCTTCGGCCTGACGCCGCGCGCGCGCGTGCTTGGCATTGCGACCGCAGGCGTCGCGCCGCGCGTGATGGGCATCGGCCCGGCGCCGGCGACGCAGAAGCTGCTCGCGCGGCTCGGCATGACGATCGACCAGTTCGACGTGATCGAGCTGAATGAGGCGTTCGCGTCGCAAGGTCTCGCGGTGCTGCGGATGCTCGGCGTCGCGGATGACGATCCGCGCGTGAACCCGAATGGCGGCGCGATCGCGCTCGGTCACCCGCTCGGCGCGTCCGGCGCGCGTCTCGTGACGACCGCGATGTACCAACTGCATCGCACGAACGGGCGTTACGCGCTGTGCACGATGTGCATCGGCGTCGGTCAGGGCATCGCGATCGCGATCGAGCGCGTCTGACCGGAGGTGATGCGGCGAAGCGCCCCGGAGTCGGGCCGCTTCGCCGTCTCCGACCGCGCTCCGATCGATTGACCACGCGGCACGACAACCGCCGTGCCGAACGGGCCTTCAGCCCGCTCAGCACACGTGCGCGAGGCGCGCGCTGAGCGCGTCGATCTCCGTATCCGCGAACACCTCGATCCCATGCTGCCGCAGCAGCGCCGCCGTGACGCCGGCGCCGGCATGCCGCCGGTTCGAGAAACTCCCGTCATAAATAAAGCTACTCCCGCACGACGGGCTTCCGTCGGCGAGCACTGCAAACCGGCAGTCGTGCGCGCGCGCCAATGCCAGTGCGGCCTGTGCGCCGGCGATGAACGGACCCGTCACGTCGGCGCCCGTCACGTCGACGATGCGCGCGGCGCCTGACAGAACCCGTTGCCCCGATTCCCCGTCCGCGATCTCGGCCGGCGGGCGCGGAACGCTGAATCCCCCCGCGAGTTCCGGACAGATGGGCACGACGCGTCCTTCGCACTGCCATTGCTCGAGCGCCTGATGCGCGGCGGTCTTCGCCGAGCCGTTGTAACGGACCGGGTGGCCAAGCACGCACATGCTGACCAGGATCTTCGGCTTCGTCTGCGACTGTCGCTCCTCGTTCTGCAATTTCGCTCTCCGTCGTTCGGGGCTGGTACAAGGCGGGAAATTTTACGACAGGCTTACCGATCGGATGCCGCGGCGACCTTCAATCGACGGCAAATATCCGGATTGCGATTGCTTTTTCCGTTCACGCGCACAAATCCGGAGCGCGGCGATGGATCGTGCGATAACCGGAAATGCTTGGCGGGACGGGCATCAGCGGGATTTCCGGACGCGATCGTTGATATAGATCAGAACATTCGGAATTTAGAGGTGGTTTTCCGCTCGAGGGGTAAGGTTTTCGAAAAGATTGCCGAAAGTACAGGGGTCTGACCAGAATCGTGCGGGTGCGTCCCGCATGCGACCGGTCCCGAGTCTTCAATCCTGAGGCGGGCGAGAGACCCGCCGTTCGGAGCCCAGCACATGCGCAACAACCAGCCCGTCACGCAACGCGAGTTCGAGTTTCCCGACGACGCGACGCTGATGTCGACCACCGATGCCGACAGCATCATCACCTATGCGAACGCGACCTTCATCCAGGTGAGCGGGTTTGCCGGCGACGAGCTCGAAGGCCAGCCGCACAACGTCGTGCGTCACCCGGACATGCCGAAGGAGGCGTTCGCCGACATGTGGGCAACGCTGAAGGGCGGCGAGGCGTGGTCGGCGCTCGTGAAGAACCGCCGCAAGAACGGCGATCACTACTGGGTGCGCGCGAACGCGGTGCCGGTGATGCGCAACGGGCAGCCGCAGGGCTACATGTCGGTGCGCACGAAGGCACCGCGCGACGAGATCGCGGCCGCCGAGGCGCTGTATCGCGACTTCCGCGAAGGCAAGGCCGGCAGCCGCCGGTTCCACAAGGGGTTGATCGTCCGCACGGGGCTGTTCCGCATCGCGTCGCTGTTCCAGACGATGTCAGTGCGCTGGCGGATCCACGCGGCGCTGCTCGCGATGGCGCCGGCCGTCGTCGGCGCGGGCTGGGCGTGCGGCCTGACGGGCGGCCCGCTCGCGGCGTTCGCGGCGGCGACAGCCGGGATCGCGGTGGCGGCCGGCGCGTGGCTCGATGCGCAGATCGTGCGTCCGCTCATGCAGTTGCGCGACCAGGCACTGAACGTCGCGACCGGCGAGAGCCGCCGCGGCGTGCGGATGAACCGCGTCGACGAGATCGGCATGACGCTGCGCACGATCAACCAGCTCGGGCTGATGTTCCGCTGGCTCGTCGACGACGTCAGCGAACAGGTGCACAACGTGCAGCGCGCGAGCAACGAGATCGCGCAGGGCAACAACGACCTGAGCGCACGCACCGAGCAGGCCGCGTCGAGCGTGCAGGAAACGGCGGCGTCGATGGCGCAGATGACGGCGACCGTCGACAGCAATGCGGAAACCGCGCTGCAGGCGAACCAGCTCGCGGTGACCGCGAGCGACGCCGCCGAGCGCGGCGGGCACGCGGTATCGGAGATCGTCACGACGATGAACGACATCACCGCGAGCTCGCGGCGGATCTCGGACATCATCGGCGTGATCGACGGGATCGCGTTCCAGACCAACATCCTCGCGCTGAATGCGGCGGTCGAGGCCGCGCGGGCGGGCGACCAGGGGCGCGGCTTCGCGGTGGTCGCGGGCGAGGTGCGGGCGCTCGCGCAGCGCAGCGCGAATGCGGCGAAGGAGATCAAGACGCTGATCGGTGCAAGCGTCGACCGGGTCGAGTCGGGCGCGCGGATCGTCGACGATGCGGGCAAGACGATGGAGGAGATCGTCACGCAGGTGAAGCGCGTGTCGGATTTGATCGCGGAAATCAGCTCGTCGACGGTGGAGCAGAGCAGCGGCGTCGCGCAGGTCGACCAGGCGGTCGTGCATCTGGACAACATCACGCAGCAGAACGCGGCGCTCGTCGAGCAGAGCACGGCGGCGTCGGAGAGCCTGAAGCAGCAGACGACGCGGCTGGTGGACGCGGTGAACGTGTTCAGGTGACGCGGGCGCGGCGGAGAGGCGCCGACCCGCGTCAGGCCGCCCGGTTTTCCGGCCGGGCGGCCAGGGCCTGTTCCCGCTTCGCGCGGGCGCAGGCCTCAAGCCTCAAGCATCAAGCCTTCAGACAGCGAGACAGAGGTACTTGATCACGACGTAGTCGTCGATCCCGTAGTGCGAGCCTTCGCGGCCGAGGCCCGATTGCTTCACACCGCCGAACGGCGCGACTTCGTTCGAGATCAGGCCCGTGTTCACGCCGACCATCCCGTATTCGAGCGCTTCGGCAACCTTCCACACGCGGCCGATGTCGCGGCTGTAGAAGTACGCGGCCAGGCCGA
>NZ_JAAGPL010000153.1:0-237 GCF_017104785.1 Burkholderia sp. Ac-20353
AGAGTAAGTGTTGGCGTAGTAGAGCGTGACAGAGAATAAAGAGTGAGTACTGGAGCACGAGCGCAGCGTGTACGGCAAGAGCAAGAAATGGTAAGGCTGAAAGCTGCGGTGGATGCGACACAGTGCCGACAGAGCGTGATAGGACTGTAGAGTGAAATGAAGGAATCAGTAGTTGAGAGTGCGTAGTTGACCTAGATCGTGAGGCACGGTGAGATCGCGGAAGTAGTTTTTTTTTTT
>NZ_JAAGPL010000154.1:0-20372 GCF_017104785.1 Burkholderia sp. Ac-20353
TGCCGCTCTACGACGTCGGCGCGCGCGTCGACGTCGACGATCAGGGCGCGCTCGCGGGCGTGCGCAAGCAGGGCGGCGTGTCGGCCGGCGCGCTGAAGCAGCTGTTCCGGCTCGTGCGCGACGTCGCGCGCCGCGCGCGCCGCGCCGACGTGATCTACGCGAACACCCAGCGCGCGATGGTGGTGGCCGCGCTGGCCGGGCGGCTCGCGCGCAAACCGGTGGTCTGGCATCTGCGCGACATCGTCAGCGACGCGCACTTCGGCCGCAAGCAGCTGCTCGCGATCAAGCATTGCGTGCGTTTCGGCGTGACGCGGGTGATCGCGAACTCCGATGCGTCCGCGCAGGCATTCCGCGCGCTGACCGGGTTCACGCCGCAGCACGTCGACGTCGTGTTCAACGGCATCTCGGCCGAGCCGTTCGACGCGCTGGCCGGCGTCAGCCAGGCCGTGCTGCGCGCACGCTTCGGCCTGCCCGAGCACGCGTGGCTGGTCGGCTCGTTCAGCCGGCTCGCGCGCTGGAAGGGCCAGCACGTGCTGCTGGAGGCGGCGGCGAGTCACCCCGACATGCATGTCGTGCTGGTCGGCGCGCCGCTGTTCGGCGAGGACGACTACGCGGCGCAGCTGCACGAATACGTCACGCGGCACGGGATGGACGAGCGCGTGCATTTCCTCGGGTTCCAGCGCGACGTGGCCGCCTGCATGAAGGCCGTCGACGTCGTCGCGCACACGTCGATCACGCCCGAGCCGTTCGGGCGCGTGATCGTCGAAGGGATGCTCGCGCGGCGGCCGGTCGTCGCGGCGCGCGCGGGCGGCGTGATCGAGATCATCGAGCACGACGACAACGGCCTGCTGTGTGAACCGGGCGCCGCGCATGCGCTGGGCGCCGCGCTGACGGCGCTGCAGACGGATCGCGCGCTGCGCGAGCGGCTGGTCGCGAGCGGCCACGTGACGGCGCTGCGCCGGTTCGGCACGAAGACCTACGTGGAGCGGGTCGAGAAGATCCTCGCGGATACCGCGCGCGCGGCGAAGAAGCGCTAGCGCGTCGTATGCGCGGGGCGGAAGTTTGGCCCCGGCTGCTGGCGGCATGGTGAAACGGCCCCCGCGCGGCAATGCGCTGCGCGGGGGCTTTGTTCGTGCCTGGCGAGGCTGGCGGGCCGTGCTGAAGGGGGAGGCTGAGGCGGTGCGCCTGGGGCGTGACAGCGGCCATTTGAAAGCCCAGGCATACCGATACGCCATGCGGGCGCTCAGTCGACGCCAGAGAGGCTGGCAAGCCGGCCGAAGGGCGTCGCCCCAGCAATCCGCTCACCCCTCGACAGCCACAATGCAAAAGCCCCCGCGCGGCGCGATGCGCCGCGCGGGGGCGTGCTCCCGGCCGGAACGGCCAGACTGCGGTCAGATTGCCCGTTCAGGCGTCGGTGTGACGACCCGCGTGCCGCGCGACGGCTTGAAGCTTGCCGACCACAGCATCGCCGGCCGCTCGACCAGCCGGTAGAACAGGTAAGCGACCGGAACCGCGAGCACGATGAACGCGAGCGACGGCCAGATCGACAGCTGCAGCTCGGAGTGGAACAGCACCGAGCAAAGGCAGACGAACAGCGGCAGGTGGATCAGATAAAGCGAGTAGCTGAAGTCGCCGAACCAGCCGAGCACGCGCAACGGCGCCGTCTGGCGCGGCGGGCGGGCGAGCGCGCGGTACAGGAAGCACGCGAAGCCGGCCGCCCACAGCTGGAACGCGCCGTACTGGCCGAAATGGAACGCGGCACAGCCGGCGCCGAGCAGCACGGCGGCCGCGGCGTACCAAGCACGCGACGGCGCGGCGGCCGATTGCGCCGATCGTGCCACCTGCGCCTGCTGCGCGCGCACGTCTGCGATCCACGCGCCGATCGCCCACGACAGCCAGTACGACGTGAAGAACTGCAGGTCGTGCCGCTCGAGCAGCCACGCGGACGCGACGTTGACGAGCGCGACGATCGCCAGCACGGCCGGCATGCCGATGCGCCGGCGCACGGCGAACAGCAGCGGATAGATCGCGTAGAACTGCACTTCGAGCGACAGTGTCCACAGCGCGCCGTTCGAGCCGTACGTATAGCCGGCGACGCCCTGCAGCGAGAACAGGTTCACGACGAACGGCACCAGGCCGATATCGCGGATCTTGTGGCTGACGGGCTCGATCTGCAGGCTGATCGAGTCGAGCGCGAGCGTGAACAGCAGCGCGGCGAGCAGCACCGGATAGATGCGCGCGAAACGGCGCGCCCAGAAGTTCGGCGCGTTGAGCCGGTACGCGGGATCGGCGGCGAGCTTGAGCGCCGCGTTGCGGTGAATGCAGTAGCCGCTGATCACGAAGAAGATCGGCACGCCGGCCGAACCCCATCCGAACGGAAAGGTCAGGTAGCCGACGATCACGCTCGGGTCGAGCGCGTGCCCGTAGGCGCGATGAAAGCTCTGCATCCCGACCCAGACGACCTGCCGGCAGTGGAAATAGGCAACGAGCAGCGCTGCGAAGCCGCGCATCGCGTCGATCACGTGCTCCTTGTGATCGGGGGCGGGCGGCGCATTCAATGTCGATCCGCTGAAAGCTTGCATGCGATTCGGTTCCTTGCGACGAATGGACGGATGATGCAATCGTAATCCGCAAGAATTACGTTCAATGAATAAAAAAATCGCCGCTGTGAAATAAAGGTATTTCGCGTGATGGTTTTATGCCGGCCAGATATCGGTTTCACGATGGGGCCAATTATTTGTCGATTTTTTTCTGATAGTTTGAAGCTCCAGTTGATTGATGCAAGGAGCGGCAAGATGGACATGCACTGGATCGCAAGCGCAGCGGTATTGCTGGTAATGGCCGTACTGTCGGCGTACCGCGACGCGTTGAAGAACGAGCCGATTCGACCGGGCTTCGAGCGGGGCGGCGTGCCCTATATCGAGGAATTCGAATCGTAAGATTTTGTATCCGGAAAATCGGTAAATTGTCGCTGGTCGGTGATTTGTACCGGCAATATCGACCGGTTTGGCGGCGATTATCCGTGAATTCGGATTGATAGGGCGATGGGGCCATATCGCAACGCGGTGACGAATGCATTTTCGACTCGTCACCGGATTACGCGGCACCGTCCGGAAAATTATCGTGTCGCGTCGTGAAATGGCGCGGCGCAATCAACGCAATCAGGAAGCGATCATGTTGAAAGTTACCAAGGCCGTGTTCCCCGTAGCCGGTCTCGGCACACGGTTCCTCCCGGCGACGAAGGCGAGCCCGAAAGAGATGCTGCCTGTCGTCGACAAGCCGCTGATCCAGTACGCGGTCGAGGAAGCGATCAACGCGGGCATCACCGAGATGATCTTCGTGACCGGCCGCAGCAAGCGCGCGATCGAAGACCACTTCGACAAGTCGTACGAGATCGAGGCGGAGCTCGAGGCACGCGGCAAGGAAAAGCTGCTCGAACTCGTGCGCGGCATCAAGCCGAGCCACGTCAACTGTTTCTACGTGCGTCAGCCAGAGGCGCTCGGCCTCGGCCACGCGGTGCTGTGCGCGGAAAAGCTCGTGCACGGCGAGCCGTTCGCGGTGATTCTCGCCGACGACCTGCTGCATGGCGAACAGCCGGTGCTCAAGCAGCTCGTCGACGTGTTCAACCACTATCACAGCTCGGTGATCGGCGTCGAAACGATCGCGCGCGAGGACAGCCGTTCATACGGCGTCATCGAGGGCCGCGAGTGGGAAGAGGACATCATCAAGCTGTCGGGCATCATCGAGAAGCCCGCGCCCGAGGATGCGCCGTCGAATCTTGGCGTGGTCGGCCGCTACGTGTTCATGCCGACGCTGTTCGATCACCTGCGCAAGATCAAGCCCGGTGCGGGCGGCGAGCTGCAGCTGACCGATGCGGTCCAGTCGCTGCTCGCGCATGAGCAGGTGCTCGCGTACCGCTACTTCGGCACGCGTTTCGATTGCGGCAGCAAGATCGGTTACCTGAAGGCGACCGTCGAGCTTGCGCTGCAGCATCCGGAAGTCAGCCGCGAGTTCGAGGCATATCTGCGCACCTGTCTGCCCGCGCTGGCTGCCGTCGCATAAGCTTTCTTCGCATCACGTTTCAGGTGGTGGTTGTTCCGTTGGCCCCGGTTCGCTTCGCGCGCCGGGGCATTTTTGTTGGCGGGTGCGCATTGCACGCACGTAGCACGCACGTAGCACGCATATGACACGCGGTCACGGGAGCGTCGTTGTGGCCGGCGCGACCGTCAGCGGGCCGGCTTGAGCGTGTCCGCGACGAATGCCGCGACCGCCTTCCGCGCATCGGCCGCAGCCTTCTCGTCGTAGCCGAGGGTCGCGCCACGTTCGACGCATGCGTCGGCATACGAGAACGGCAGTTTCGTGTCGGCGTTGATGAGCTGCCCGGGCGCGTTTTCGACGATCCGGCAGTTGCGCAGCGTCTGCGCTGCAGGCAGCGTCACGGGCGGATCGAACGCGCGTCCGTCGAACAGGTGCGCGGCGCCCGGATATTCGGTCATGCGAATGTCCTTGCCCGCGGCCTTCAGTCGCCCGACATACGCGCGGCACGGCGCAATCGGTGAGTAGTTGTCGCCGGTGCCGTAGAACACGCGTATCGGCTGTGCGATGACATCCTCATCGTCGCGATAGGTAAACGGGCAGCCGGGATAGAACGCGACATAGGCGGCGAAGCGGGCCGACGACGCGGCATGCATCCGCTGGACCCGTGCGAGGCTCGCGTACAGCGTACTGTGGCCGCCCCGGGAGAAGCCCATCAGCATCACGCGGCTGGCGTCGATTCGCGGATGCCGCGCCAGCACCGCGAGTGCGCGATACGCATCCTCGGTCTGCGCGAAACGCCCGAGCTGCGACTGGTCGTCGTTGACGTTGACGAGGCCGCGCGGCGTAAAGCTGTCGATCACGAAGGTCGCGACGCCCATCGCCAGGAGATTGCGCTCCCAGTCGATCACATAGCCGCCGATGCCGCCGGACCCGTGCAGCAGGATCACGAGCGGGAAGCGCTCGTTGCCGGCGCGAGGCAGGCGAAGTTCGCCGGCGATGGTTACGCGCGGGCCGTCTTCGTGGCCCGTGAGGAACGCTTCGTCGGACATCGTCAGCGACTCGAACGGGATCACTTCCATCCTTGCCTGCGCGTGGCCGGCATGCGGCAGCGCGGCGACGAGCACGCAGAGCAGGGCCGGCGCGACGCGGCGCAAACACGCGCAAAGGCTTTCAGGCGTAAGCATGGCGACGTCCTTGTTGACCGCGTAACGGCGAGCGTCCCGCTGCTGTTAGCGTAGTGCATCGCCTGCGGAGCGCAAGGCGACCGCAATTGGCTGCGACAGGACGCGATTGGCCGCAATCGGCAACCGACGGCCGGCCGTCGTCAGCGTGCCGACGATCGCTGCGGTGCCGAAAAATGCCGCGCGAGCAGTGCGGCGGCCGGCTTCTTGTAGTCGAGCAGCCGTCGTTCCAGATAACGCCAGGACAGATGCGCGAGCAGCACCGCGAGCCCGAACTGCAGTGTCTCGGGGATCACGTGCTGCATGAACTGCGGCAGCCGCGCGCGTGCGAAGAGCGCCGGCATTACGCCGAAATGCGCGGGGATCAGGTTGTGGAACAGGTAGAAGCCGTAGCTGACCGTGCCGAGGTACACGAGCGGTGCCCAATCGAGCAGCGCGACGGCGGGATGATCGGGCTCGGTGACGATCCACAGCAGCAGCGAGCCGAGCGACGCGGACAGCCCGAGATCGGCGAGCCCCTCGACGGCATCCGGCAGCGCGACGCATGCGGGCAGCGCGAGGAAGAATACGACGCCTGCCGCGCCGAGCCAGCCCGGCGGGATCCGGCGAGACACGCGCGGGCCGTGGTCGGCGAGCGCCATCGCGCCGATGCCGCCAAGCGCGATCAGCGCGAAATTCCACGGCGAGAACGCATAGATCAGCACCGGCGACGCATCGGCGAGATAGAGCGCGAGATGCGCGGCTGCGCACACGGCGACTGCCGCGATGCCGAGCGCGACGTGCCGCGACGCGGGCATCGCGAGCAGCGTGAGCGGCGCGATCAGGTAGAACTGCTGCTCGACGGCGAGGCTCCAGAAGTGCGACGTGGAGCCCGGCCAGCCGTCCTTGACGACGCCGATCCAGAGGTTCGACAGGAAGATTGCATGCCATGCCAGCCCTAGGTTCACGCCGCGCTGGTAGAACAGCGCATGCGCGATCGCGAGCGCCGCGAGCAGCAGGTAATAGACGGGGAAGATCCGCAGCGCGCGCTTCACGACGAACAGGCAGAACGCATGGCGGCGCGTCAGCGTCCCGTGTTCGATCGCCTGCCGGTTGCGGTGCAGCTCGCCGACGATCAGGAAACCGCTGATGAAGAAAAACGTCCACACGCCGAGCTTGCCGACGTCGATCGCGAGGACGTGGCCCTTGTGGGACAGGAAGACGAGGATGACCGCGATGGCTCGCAGGCCGTCGAGTCCTTTGACGTATCTGGCTTCGCGCATGAGGGCGTCCGGGCATTGAGCGGGCCCAGTATAGGCGCGCAAATATCGAACGTAATTCCGGATTCGACGCATACGTGAAGGCGTTTTTTGCAGTCCGGCGCACGGCGAAGTCTGCGGCGCGCAACAAAACCTGCGGAAAACCCCGGGAAAACGCATAAAAGTACTGCACGAAGCGTCACGGCGCTTGTAGAATCCGGCGTTGAAGCGTGCGCATTGCGCGTTTCGTGTATCCAACGACCACACCTGGTAGGAGAAACATGGCGACTTCCGCAAAAAAGGTGGCCACGAAGGCTGCCGCACCGGCCAAGAAAGTGGCTGCAAAAAAAGCAGCGCCCGCGAAGACAGCGCCCGCGAAGAAAGTAGTGGCCAAGAAGGCCGTCGTCGCTAAGGCACCCGCCGCTCCGACGCCGCTGAAGGACAAGTTCACGAAGGCTTCGCTCGCAGTGCACATCGCTGAGCGCGCAGCCGTTGAAGTGAAGGCGGTCAAGGCAGTGCTGGCTGCACTCGAGAACGTCGTGCTGGGCTCGGTTCACAAGAAGGGCGCAGGCGAGTTCACGCTGCCGGGTCTGCTGAAGATCACGGCGCAAGCCGTGCCGGCGAAGAAGAAGCGCTTCGGCAAGGATCCGTTCACGGGCGAAGAGCGTTGGTTCCCGGCGAAGCCGGCCAGCGTGCGCGTGAAGGCACGTGCGCTGAAGAAGCTGAAGGACGCAGCTGCGTAAGTGCGGCGCGACAGGCGCCGGCCGTGTGCCGGCGGCTGTGGCGGTGTCCGACGATCCCCGTGCGCGCAAACGCATGGGGATTTTTTCTTTGTGGCTTTCTTTGTCGCGCCAGACCGCCATAGTCTGTCATCCGAAATGCTGTGACGGTTCGGCGGTGCGGCACTGCGATGGAGCAGGCTCAGCCGTCCTGCGGTTCCGTTGGCGTGTCGAGGTTGAGCTGGTAGAACGCCGCATCCAGCCATCGGCCGAACTTGAAACCGACCTGCGTGAGCGTGCCGGCATGCGTGAATCCGAGCCGCGTGTGCAGCGCAATGCTGCCGGCATTGGTCGCGTCGATGCAGCCGACCAGCACGTGCACCTGCGCATCGTGCGCGCGGCGGATCAGCTCGCGCAGCAGGCGCTCGCCGAGTCCGCGGCCGCGCTGCGCGTGATGCACGTACACGCTGTGTTCCACCGTGTACTTGTACGCAGGGAACGCGCGGAACGTGCCCCAGCTCGCGAAGCCCAGCAAGCGGCCCGACGCGTCGACCGCGCCGACGACCGGAAAGCCACCCGCGCGCTTCGTCGCGAACCACGCGGCCATCGCCTCCGGAGGGCGGGGCACGTAGTCGTACAGCGCCGTCGAATTGACGATCGCGTCGTTCAGGATCTCGAGGATGGCCGCCGCATGCTCGGCCTCGCTGCAATCGATCAGGCGCACGTCGTCGTGCGGTTCGGAGGGGTTCATTCAGGCTCCTGTTGGCGGGAGGTAATGTCGCATGAGCGGCGGATTCGGCGCGGCAAGCCGTGGCGTGCGCGCCGTTCGTGATGATTCGTCAGGCACTCTTCGCGCCGCCCGCAGCGTGTCCGTCGCAAAGCGCGACGACGTAGCGCGCCGGACGTGACGCCGGATTGCTGAAGATCAGCGGCCGATCGAGCCGCATCGCCAGGCAGTCGCCTTCGCGAAGTTCATGGCGCTGATCGCCGAGCGTGACGTCGACGCGCCCGTCGATCACCCAGACCTGCTGATGCATCGCGGCCTCGCGTCCGCCCGTCTCGTATGCGACGCGTGCGCCGGGCGGGAAATTCACCTCGACGAGCTGGATCGGCGATGGCCAGCCGGGCGGCGACAGATTGCGGCGCACGTAGCCGGACTCCGGGTCGCGCCAGTGCGATTGCTGCGCGCGCCGCACGAGCGGCAGCGCGCAGACGCCTTCGCGCTCGCCATCGAACAGGCTCGCGAGCGTGACGCCGAGACCGGCGGCGAGCTTGTCGAGCACGACCGCCGTCGGGCTCGCGGCGCCGCGCTCGATCAGCGAGATCATCGACCGGCTGACGCCGCAGCGCGCGGCCAGCGCATCGAGCGTGTGGCCGCGCATCGCCCGCAATTCGCGTACGCGACGGGCAATGCGCTCGTTGACGTCGGTGTCGGCATCGGTACCCGTGGACACTGTGTGCTCCAGCATAATGAATTATGCGTCTAGTATAGTGGAAATTCGAGGCGCCAGAAACTTCGCGTGAATTGAGCCTGGCCGCGCTCGTCGCGCGGATCGCCCGCGGATCTGCGCGTCGTGTTGCCCTATGCGAATTGATGTCGGGCGCCTGACCTGGCGTTCCGGAAAATGCGTGCGAGCATCCGTTCGATCGCGGCGCGCCCGACCATCCGGTTCACGGTAGCCAGCGCAGCCGCCTGCGTGACGATGTGCAGCGTCAACCGACCGCGCGCATCGAACCACGGCATCCAAAGCGCGACGATGTCGCCATCGGCGACAAGCACGATGCCCGCTTCGGATCCCATCGACACCGTTTCGGCCCACGCGCTTGCGAGGACGGGTTCCGGCGCGTCGCCGATCACGCGTGCACCGTTCAGCGCGTCGAGCAAGGCCGCATGGTCCTGCGCGCCGATGGCCGCGCGCAACTGGTCGACGACGCGCCGCTGCCGCGCCGGATCGGCCGACTTCGGCGGGGCACCGGCGCGCGCGAGACGCGCTTTCGCGCGATGGACGATCTGCCGGCAATGGCCCTCCGGCTTGCCGATTGCCGCGCCGATCGTCGCGTAGTCGCAGTCGAACGCTTCGCGTAGCAGAAATGCCGCGCGTTCATCGGGCGAAAGCCGTTCGAGCAGCAGGATCAGTCCGTAGGACAGCTGTGCGCGGTCCAGCACGCGTGCTTCCGGGGACGGCACCAGCGCATCGATCCACGGGGCCGGCAGCGTGCCGCTCTGCCGTGCCAGGCGTTCCGTTCGCAGTGCCCGCAACCGGTCGATCGACAGCCGGGTGACGACCGTCGTCAGCCATGCGGCCGGCTGCCGGAGGCCGGCGGTGTCGGACGCGCACCATTTCAGCCACGCCTCCTGGACGACATCCTCGGCTTCCGCGTGACTGCCGAGCATGCGATACGCGAGAGACAGCAGACGCCCGCGCTGGACCTCGAAGATGTCGAGGGAATCGGGCGAGTGCCGATCGGTCCGGGGTTCAGCCATGCTGGGTGCTCCATTCAAGGTGGGCCGGCGCGGCGAGTCTGCCAGAACGCCGGGATTCACGCGCATGACGGGCGAGCATCGCAAAACGTGACAGCGGCCCGAAAAAATTTCCGTGTCACGCGGAGGCGCCCCCTGACGTCATAGGGAAGGCGCGCGACGCTGCCCGTTTGAGCGTTGTGCACGCCTTCCTCGTCATCATTTCGCCAAAGGACGCCGCCATGCCCATCCTCCATCGTCAACCGGGGCTGTCAAGCCTCGGGCTCGTGCCGACCGTCATCGAACAATCGGGGCGCGGCGAACGCGCATACGATATCTATTCCCGACTGTTGCGCGAGCGCATCGTATTCCTGACCGGCCCCGTCAACGAGCAATCGGCGAGCCTCGTGGTCGCGCAACTGCTGTTTCTCGAGTCGGAAAATCCCGACAAGGATATCTCGCTCTACATCAATTCGCCGGGCGGTGCGGTATACGACGGGCTCGCGATCTACGACACGATGCAGTTCATCAAGCCGGACGTATCGACGCTGTGCACGGGCTTCGCGGCCAGCATGGGGACGTTCCTGCTGGCTGCAGGCCGAAAGGGCAAGCGCTACGCGTTGCCGAACGCGCGAATCATGATCCATCAACCTTCGGGCGGCAGCCAGGGCACCGCGGCGGATATCGAGATTCAGGCGCGGGAAGTGTTGTACCAGCGTGAAAGGCTCAACGCGATACTGGCGGACTGCACCGGGCAGAGCGTGGCGCAGATCGAGAGCGATACCGACCGCGACAACTTCATGTCGGCGGATGACGCGAAGCGCTATGGGCTGGTCGACGATGTGCTGACGGAGCGTGTGATGGCCTGACGCACGGCGCTAAGGCGCCAGACGCGCGGCACTATCGACTGTCCGGGCGCCGACACGTGAAGCGGTGCCCGACGTTCGCCCGCGATGAAACAAAAAAAAACCAGCCACGGCCGAAACCGATGACTGGCTTTCCAGTTCGGCGCGATGGCGTCGCGAGACGCCATGCACGCCGGGTACGTCGTTTTTAGAACTTGTGGCGGATGCCGAGTGCAACCAGCTCTTGCGAGCTCTTGCCGGCGTAGCCGTACGAACCGATCGACGCTTGCGCGGATTGCGTCGTCGTGGCGTTGACGCGTTGCGTGCCGCTCGCGTGCTGGTAGCCGCCGATCAGGTAGACGTCCGTGCGCTTCGACAGCGAGTAGTCCGCGCCCAGCGAAACCTGGTGGTACTTCGCGTCCGTGTCGCCGCTTGCCTTCGTGTAGGCGTAGCCGACACCCAGCAGCAGCGCCGGCGATGCCTGGTAGTTCGCGAATGCGCGGCCGGTGTTGAACTTCTGGGTCGTACCGAATGCCGACAGGCTGTCAGCCTTGTACTGCGAGTTGCTGTAGCCGAGGCCGAACGTCACCGGGCCGATCGCGTACTGGCCAGCGACTTGCGCGATGTTGATCGCCTTCGCCGTTGCGTAAGCACCGACGATCGGGTTGTTCGACACGTCGAGGCCGGTAGCCGTCGGGCTCGTCCAGCCGCCCACGCCCTGTGCGTTGACCGAGCGGTCGTTGCCGTTCTGCACGCGCAGGAAGCCGGCAGCGATGCCGATCGGACCGTTGTTGTACGCAGCCGCGGCACTCCACGTCTGGCCCTGGCCCGGGTGGCCTGCCACGCCGCCCAGCGCGTACATGCCTTCGACCTGGAAGCCAGCGAAGACCGGCGACACATACTTGACCGCGTTGCTGACGCGGATGCTGTTGTCGTTGTTGTCGACGTCACCCGGCGTTGCCATGATGCTGCCGAAGTAGTTGTCGCCCGTCACGGCCTGAACCATGTCGACGGTCGGGTCGTATTGGCGACCCAACGTCAGCGTACCGTACTGAGCGTGGTCGAGACCGACGTACGACTGACGGCCGAACATGCGACCGCCCTGGTTCAGCTTGCCCGTGCCCGGATCAAAGCCGTTTTCCAACTGGAAGATCGCCTTCAGGCCACCGCCCAGGTCTTCAGCACCCTTCAGGCCCCAGCGGCTGCCCTGCAGGTTGCCCGACAGCATTTGCCACGAGTTGATGGCCTGACCGTTGTTGCCGTGCACGAATGCGATCGACGTATCGATCACGCCGTACAGCGTCACGCTGGTTTGAGCTTGAGCTGCACCAGCCGCGCCCAGCAGTGCGAGCGAGAGGGTAGACAGTGCGAGTTTCTTCATCGTTGAGTTTCTCCACGCAGTGATTCGTGATTCGTTATCGTTGTTGCGGATTGGAGAATAGCGCAGTGCCATACACGCAAGAAAGCTCAAAAAATAAAGTGTCTCGAAAACATCACAGCGTTGAAAAAGCCATATAGATCAAGCACATCAACGAATATTCCTGTTTTTGAAATAGTTGACAATTGTTGCATTGCGATTGTTGTGGGGTCTGACATCCTGCGCGCGACGCAGGCGGATTCCGCGCCGCAGGGCCTGGAATCTGGCGATTGCAAACGTTTGCGGACGCGCGGGCGGGCGCGATGGGTGTAAACGCGAGGTCCCGCGTGCCGCAAATTCACGGTAGGGCGGCCGGAACGATGTGGTTGCGGAAACATTCTGGCTCGCGTAGGCGGATTGGTATGCGGATTGCGCTCGGCCGGGAGCGTGCCAGCCGTGCCGGTTGCGCATGTCGTACGTCTTGCGCGCATGCGTTCATGCAGGATGCGTGCGCAATCATGCGCCGCCGTCGGCCGCGTGCGAATGCGCGGCGCCGCGCGCCGCCGCGAATTCCGCGCCGAGCAGCAGCACGGCGGCCGAGAAGTACAGCCACATCAGCAGGACCGCGAACGATCCGGCCGCGCCGAATGCGCTCGCGGTGCCCGCGTGCGCGAGGTACAGCGCGAACAGCTTCTTGCCGGCGGAGAACAGGATCGCGGACACGCTGCCGCCGATCGCCGCGTCGCGCCACGCGACGCGCGCATCCGGCAGGAACTTCATCAGCGCGGCGAACGCGCCCGCGAGAACCGCGATGCCGACGACGAACTGCAGCACGTTGGTGATCGCGATATACGGCGAGTTGCCCCACAGCCACGTGCCGACGAACGTGATCGCGGTGTCGAGCACGAGCGACACGATCAGCAGGAACGCGACGCCGAGCACGAGCCCGAACGAGACCAGGCGTACGCGCACGAGGCCGAGCACGCTCGACCAGCGGCTCCCGGTTGCCGGCCAGATCACGCTGAGCGCGGTGTTGAGCGACGAGAACGTCGCCGATGCGCCGATCACGAGCGCGGCGAACGAGATCAGCGCCGCGACGCCGCCGCGGTCGCCGCTGCGGTGCGCGTTCTGCACGATGGTTTGCACGCTCACCGCGGCATCGTTGCCGATCAGCTGGTGTGCCTGCTCGAACACCTGGCCGCGCGCGGCGTCGTCGCCGTAGAACCAGCCGGCCACCGCGATCACCATCACGAGCATCGGCGCGAGCGAGAACGCGGAAAAGAACGCGATGCTCGCGGCCATCGCCGAGCAGCGGTCGGATGAAAAGCGCCTGAATGCGGTCAGCGCCCAGTGGGCCTGTCGTCTGGCGAGACGTGTTGCTTCCTGAACGGGAATCGGTGGTTTCATGGCGTGTTGAGCTGCGACGCAGGAAGCCGGCAATCGCTGGAAATCGGATAATTCAGTATTGATGTGAAGAATTAAGCATAGTTGCACGAACTGTCTATAATTCCTTTCAATTCCCCCCACGATAATGCCGAGACCGCCATGCTACAAATGTCCCGGCGCCAGTTCCTGAAAGTGACGGCCACGTCGCTTGCCGGATCGAGTCTGGCCCTGCTGGGCTTCTCGCCATCCGAAGCGCTCGCCGAGGTCCGTCAATACAAGCTGGCGCGTACCGTCGAAACGCGCAACACCTGTCCATATTGCTCCGTCGGCTGCGGCATCCTGATGTACAGCCTCGGCGACGGCGCGAAGAACGCGCAGCGCAGCATCATCCATATCGAAGGCGATCCCGACCACCCCGTCAACCGCGGCACGCTGTGCCCGAAGGGCGCGAGCCTGATCGACTTCATCCACAGCCCGAGCCGCCTCACGCATCCGGAGTATCGTGCGCCGGGTTCGGACAAGTGGGAGCCCATCTCGTGGAACGACGCGCTCGACCGGATCGCGAAGCTGATGAAGGCCGACCGCGACGCGAATTTCGTCGAGACGGCCGACGACGGTGCGAAGGTCAACCGGTGGCTGACCACCGGCATGCTGGCCGCGTCGGCGGGCAGCAACGAGGTCGGCTACCTGACGCACAAGACCGTCCGCAGCATGGGGATGCTCGCGTTCGACAACCAGGCGCGTGTCTGACATGGCCCGACGGTGGCAGGTCTTGCCCCGACGTTTGGCCGTGGAGCGATGACGAACCATTGGGTCGACATCAAGAACGCGGACGTGATTCTCGTGATGGGCGGCAATGCAGCCGAGGCCCATCCGTGCGGTTTCAAGTGGGTGACGGAAGCGAAGGCGCACCGCAAGGCGCGCCTCGTCGTCGTCGACCCGCGCTTCACGCGCACCGCGTCGGTCGCGGACTACTACGCGCCGATCCGCACCGGCACCGACATCGCGTTCCTGGGCGGTGTGATCAACTACCTGCTGACGAACGACAAGATCCAGCATGACTACGTGAAGAACTACACGGACTTCACGTTCATCGTGCGCGAGGATTATGCGTTCGACGACGGCATCTATTCCGGCTACGACGCGGACAAGCACGCGTATCCGGACAAGTCGAGCTGGGACTACGAGCGCGGCGAAGACGGCTTCGTGAAGGTCGACCCGACGCTCGCGCATCCACGCTGCGTGTACAACCTGCTGAAGACGCACTATGCGCGCTATACGCCCGAGATGGTCGAGCAGGTGTGTGGCACACCGAAGGACAAGTTCCTGAAGGTCTGCGACATGCTCGCATCGACGGCCGTGCCGGGCCGCGCGGGCACGATCCTGTACGCGCTCGGCTGGACCCACCACTCGATCGGCGCGCAGATGATCCGCACCGGCGCGATGGTGCAGCTGCTGCTCGGCAATATCGGCATCGCGGGCGGCGGGATGAACGCGCTGCGCGGCCACTCGAACATCCAGGGGCTCACCGACCTCGGGCTGATGTCGAACCTGCTTCCCGGCTACATGACGCTGCCGATACAGTCCGAGCAGGATTTCGACGCGTACATCAAGACACGCACGCAACTGCCGCTGCGGCCGAACCAGCTCAGCTACTGGAAGAACTACCGCGCGTTCCACGTCAGCTTCATGAAGTCGTGGTGGGGCGACGCGGCGACGGCCGCGAACAACTGGGGCTACGACTACCTGCCCAAGCTCGACAAGCAGTACGACCTGCTGCAGACGATCGAGCTGATGCACCAGGGCAAGATGAACGGCTACCTGTGCCAGGGCTTCAACCCGCTCGCGGCGACGCCGTCGAAGGCGAAGACGTCCGAAGCGCTCGCGAAGCTGAAGTGGCTCGTGATCATGGATCCGCTCGCGACCGAGACGTCCGAGTTCTGGAAGAACCACGGCGAGTTCAACGACGTCGATGCGTCGAAGATCCAGACCGAGGTGTTCCGGTTGCCGACCACGTGCTTCGCGGAGGAGCGCGGCTCGCTCGTCAACTCCGGCCGCGTGCTGCAGTGGCACTGGCAGGGTGCGGAGCCGCCGGGCGAAGCAAGGAGCGACCTCGAGATCATGTCGGGGCTGTTCCTGCGGATGCGCGACGCTTACCAGAAGGACGGCGGCAAGTATCCCGATCCGATCGTCAACCTGACCTGGCCGTACGCGAACCCGGACAGCCCGACGCCCGAAGAGCTCGCGATGGAGTACAACGGCCGTGCGCTCGCCGATCTGCCCGATCCGAAGGATCCCGCGAAACCGCTCGTGAAGAAGGGCGAGCAACTCGCGGGCTTCGCGCAGCTGAAGGACGACGGCTCGACCGCGAGCGGCTGCTGGATCTTCTGCGGCGCATGGACGCAGGCCGGCAACCAGATGGGGCGGCGCGACAACGCGGATCCGACCGGCATCGGCCAGACGCTCGGCTGGGCCTGGGCGTGGCCTGCGAACCGGCGGATCCTGTACAACCGCGCATCGTGCGATCCGTCCGGCAAGCCGTTCGACCCGACCCGCAAGCTGGTTGCGTGGAACGGCAGCGCATGGACCGGCGCCGACGTGCCGGACTTCAAGGCGGATGAGCCGCCCGAGAACGGGATGGGCCCGTTCATCATGAACCCGGAGGGCGTCGCCCGTTTCTTCGCGCGCGCCGGGATGAACGAGGGCCCGTTCCCCGAGCACTACGAACCGTTTGAAACGCCGCTCGCCGCGAACCCGTTCCATCCGAACAATCCGCGGGCGCTGAACAACCCGGCCGCGCGCGTGTTCCCGGACGACCGGGCGGCGTTCGGCAAGGTCGAGCAGTTCCCGCACGTCGCGACGACCTACCGGCTGACCGAGCATTTTCACTACTGGACCAAGCACGCGCGCCTGAACTCGATCATCCAGCCGCAGCAATTCGTCGAGATCGGCGAGGAGCTCGCGAAGGAGGTCGGCGTCGTGCACGGCGACCGCGTGAAGGTGTCGTCCAACCGCGGACACATCGTCGCGGTAGCGCTCGTCACGAAGCGGATCAAGCCGCTGAAGGTCGACGGCAAGACGGTGCAGACAGTCGGCATTCCGTTGCATTGGGGCTTCAAGGGCTTGACGAAGCCCGGCTATCTCGCGAACACGCTGACTCCGTCCGTGGGCGACGGCAACTCGTACACGCCGGAATTCAAGTCGTTCCTGGTGAAGGTCGAAAAGGCGTAAGGGGGCAGAGATGGCATTGCAATCGCTGGATATCAGGCGCGTCTCGGCCACCACCACGCCACCGCCCACCGCGCGCACGCCGGTGACGGGCAGCGTCGCGAAGCTGATCGACGTGTCGAAGTGCATCGGCTGCAAGGCGTGCCAGACCGCATGCATGGAGTGGAACGACCTGCGCGACGAGATCGGCACGAACGTCGGCGTATACGACAACCCGGCCGATCTGTCCGAGCATTCGTGGACGGTGATGCGTTTCTCCGAATACGAGAACCCGGACGGCAATCTCGAATGGCTGATCCGCAAGGACGGCTGCATGCACTGCGAGGATCCGGGTTGCCTGAAGGCGTGTCCGGCGCCCGGCGCGATCGTGCAGTACAACAACGGGATCGTCGATTTCCACGAGGAAAACTGCATCGGCTGCGGCTACTGCGTGACCGGCTGCCCGTTCAACATCCCGCGGATCTCGAAGACGGATCATCGCGCATACAAGTGCACGCTCTGCTCCGACCGCGTGGCGGTCGGCCAGGAGCCGGCCTGCGTGAAGACCTGCCCGACGGGCGCGATCGTGTTCGGCACGAAGGAGGACATGAAGCAGCACGCGGCCGAGCGGATCGAGGACCTGAAGGAGCGCGGCTTCGAGCATGCGGGGCTGTACGATCCGCAGGGCGTCGGCGGCACGCACGTGATGTACGTGCTGCACCACGCGGACAAGCCGTCGCTGTACCACGGGCTGCCGGACAACCCGTCGATCAGCCCGATGGTGCAGCTGTGGAAGGGCATCGCGAAGCCGCTGGCGGTCGCGGGCATTGCGCTGACGGCGCTCGCGGGCTTCTTCCACTACATGCGGGTCGGCCCGAACGAAGTGAGCGACGACGACGAAGCCGCCGCCCGCGACGAAGCGCGACGCATCAAGGAGGACGCGAAATGAAGCACGACGACCCCAACCTGATCGTCCGCTATACGGCGAACGAGCGGACGAACCACTGGATCACCGCGATCTCGTTCGTACTGCTCGCGCTGTCCGGGCTCGCGCTGTTCCACCCGTCGATGTTCTGGCTGACCGCGCTGTTCGGCGGCGGCCAGTGGACGCGGATCCTGCATCCGTTCGTCGGTCTCGTGATGTTCGTGTCGTTCGCGGTGATGGCGGTGCGCTACTGGCACCACAACCTGCTCGACGCGGACGATCGCCAGTGGTTGCGCCAGATCGACGACGTGCTCGCGAACCGCGAGGACAAGCTGCCGCAGGTCGGACGCTATAACGCGGGACAGAAACTGCTATTCTTCGCGATGGTGGCATGCCTCGCGCTGTTGCTGCTGTCGGGCATCGTCATCTGGCGACGGTATTTCTCGTACTACTTCCCGATCGGGGTGATCCGGGTCGCGGCAGTCGTTCACGCCGTCGCGGCGTTCGTGCTGATTGTCGGCATCGTCACGCATATCTATGCGGCGCTGTGGATCAAGGGCTCGATCCGGGCGATGGTGCGCGGCACGGTGACCCTCGGCTGGGCGCGCAAGCACCACCCGAAATGGTTCCGTGAGAGCGTGAAGTAGCGCACCAGAACGGGGCGGCACGCCGGTTGTGGCGCTGCTCCGTCAGTCGTCGGAATCGCCAGAAGCGCCGATACGTCGGCGCTTGTTTTTTTGGAAGACATACTCGTGACACAACGCATTCTCGAACCGAATGACATCGCGGCGCTTGATCATTCGGCGATCCCGCGCTTCCGCCTGCCGGAGCGCGCAACGGTTTTCTCGGCGCGCGCCGCGCGCCTGCGCCAGCTCGCCGACCTGAACCCGATCGGCGGCTACCTGCGGCTGATGGCGGTCGTCGTCGACGCGCAGCACGCGCTGCTGCAGGCGTGCACCGCGCAGATGCCGTCGAAGGACGCGATCGCGCGCGCGCAGCAGCATTCGATGCCGCTCGTGCCGGCGCTGTCCGGCGAACGCGACCCGCAATGGCGCGACGTGTTGCACGACCTGCTCGACTGCGTCGAGCGCGCGGGGCTCGTGAATCCGTCGCTCGCGAAGCTGCTCGACCGGATGCGCCTGATGGCACCCGCCGAACTCGACGTGCAGGCCGACGCGATCGTCGCGCTGCGCTTCGCGGAGATCGACCCGGCCATCGCGCCGTTCCTGATGGCGGCGCTGCAGGTCGTCTGGACCGACCTCGCGAGCCGCACGTCGCCGGCCGACGTGCCGTTCCTCGACCAGCCGGGGCTGTGCCCGGTGTGCGGCACGCATCCGGTCGCAAGCGTCGTGCGTGTCGGCGGCGCGTTCCAGGGCTACCGCTTCCTGCAGTGCGGGCTGTGCACGACCGAGTGGCACATGGTGCGCACCAAGTGCTCGAACTGCGATTCGACGAAGGGCATCGCGTACCATGGCATCGAGGGCGGCAGCGAAGCCGTGAAGGCCGAATCGTGTGACGAATGCAAGACGTACCGCAAGATCGGCTACCAGGAAAAGGACTACGATTTCGAGCCGCTTGCGGACGATCTCGCGAGCCTCACGCTCGACCTGCTGATGAACGAGGCCGGCTATCGGCGCAGTTCGCCGAACCCGCTGCTGTGGCCGGATGTATCGCGGGAAGGATGACGGTTTTGCGCGGGACAGGAGACCACCACCGGTGACCGAACCAGGTCTGAACGAATTGAACGCGGTACTCGCGCGCGTACCGTCGGTCGAGCGCGTGCTGTCGTCGGCACCGCTGCAGCCGGTGCTCGACGAGTACGGCCGCACGCGCGTGCTGAACGCCGTGCGCGCGGAACTGGAGCGCTGGCGGACGGCCGCGCAGCGTGATCCGGCGGCGGCCGAGCCGCTCGACGAAGCGTGCATCGCCGCGGCCGTCGCCCGGACGCTCGCCGCACAGAGCGCCAGCGCGATGCGTGCCGTCTTCAACCTGACGGGGACGGTGCTGCACACCAACCTCGGGCGCGCGCTGCTGCCCGACGATGCCGTGCGCGCGGTAGTCACGGCGCTCACGCAGCCGGTGAATCTCGAATTCGACCTGGCGGCGGGCCGACGCGGCGACCGCGACGATCTCGTCGACGCGTTGCTCTGCGAATTGACGGGCGCCGACGCCGCGACCGTCGTCAACAACAACGCGGCAGCGGTGCTGCTGACGCTGTCGGCGCTCGCGTCGCGGCGCGAGGTGATCGTGTCGCGCGGCGAGTTGGTCGAGATCGGCGGCGCGTTCAGGATTCCCGACATCATGAGCCGGGCCGGTGCGCGTTTGCGCGAAGTCGGCACGACCAACCGCACCCATCTGGAAGACTACGCGGACGCGATCGGCCCGCGCACCGCGCTGCTGATGAAGGTGCACTGCAGCAACTACGCAATCAGCGGCTTCACGAAGGAGGTGACGCTGCCGGAACTCGCGCCGCTCGCGCGTGAACGCGGGCTGCCGGTTGCCGTCGATCTCGGCAGTGGCGCACTTGCCGATCTCGCGCAATGGGGGCTGCCGCATGAGACGACCGTGCGCGAAACGGTGGCCGGCGGTGCAAACGTTGTCACGTTTAGCGGCGACAAGCTGCTCGGCGGGCCGCAGGCCGGCCTGATCGTCGGCGACCGCGCGCTGATCGCGACCATCAAGAAGCACCCGCTGAAGCGCGCGCTACGTGTCGGCAAGCTGACGCTCGCCGCGCTCGAACCCGTGCTGCGCCTGTACCAGGCGCCGGAATTCCTGCGCGAACGGCTGACGACGCTGCGCCTGCTGACGCGCGCGCAACGCGAGATCGCGGACACGGCCGCGCGCGTGGGCCCGGCGCTGCAGGCCGCGATCGGCAGCGGCTACACGGTGAGCGTCGAGCCGATGTTCAGCCAGATCGGCAGCGGTGCATTGCCGGTCGACCAGCTGCCGAGCGCCGGGCTCGTCGTACGCACGCCGGACGGCAAGCGCGGCGGCCGCGCGCTCGCGCAGCTCGAG
>NZ_JAAGPL010000155.1:0-20090 GCF_017104785.1 Burkholderia sp. Ac-20353
TGTCGCGGCGCGAGCCGTTGCGCGCGACCGGCGTCGTGCGCGCGATCACCGACGGCGAGTACGTGATCACCGGGCCGACCTATACGGGGCAGCGCGCGTACATGGGCCGCGCGGCGGTGCTCGATCTTGGCGCGGCGACGCTCGTCGTCACCGAACGCACGCAGGAGCCGTGGGATCTCGGCGTGTTCGAGAGCGTCGGCGTCGATCCGCGCCGCGCGCGGTTCCTGCTGTTGAAGTCGCGGATGTATTGCCGTCCGGTGTTCGTGCCGATCGCGGCGGCGCTCGTCGAATGCGACAGCCGGGGCGTGACGAGTTCCGACTACGCGCTGTTTCGCTACGAGCGGCTCGCGCGGCCTGTGTATCCGCTCGATCCGGTGGAGGCGTGGGAGAGCGCGGCGCGCCGCGTCGCGTGACGCGGCGGTATGCCGCGGCGTCAGGACGCCTTGTCCACCGCCGCCGCATAGCGCTCGCCGCTGCCCACGTCGTCGCCCGACGCCAGCGCCTCCAGCGCGAGCCCCTTCGTCTCGATCCCGAGCGTCCACACCGCGAGCGCCGCCGCCGCGAACGACAGCGCGCCGAGCGTGAACACGCCGCCCTGCCCGAACACCGGCAGCACGACGCCGACCACGTACGGCCCGATCAGCGACCCGACGCGCCCGATCGCCGACGCGAACCCGGACCCCGTCGCGCGCGCGCCGGTGCCGTACAGCTCCGGCGTGTACGTATACAGCGCGGCCCACATCCCGAACAGGAAGAACTGCATCGCGAGGCCCGTGCCGATCAGCAGCGTCATGCTGCCGCCGTACAGCGCGCTCTGTCCGTACGCATACGCCATCGCGCCGCCGCCGAGCAGCGACGCGATGCAGGTCGGCTTGCGGCCCCAGTGCTCGACGAGCCAGGCCGCGCAAAGGAAGCCCGGCACGCCGCCGAGCGAGATCAGCACCGTATAGAACACCGATTTCGTGACTTCGAAGCCGGCCTGCTGCAGCAGCGCGCCGAGCCATGACGTGAGCCCGTAGAAGCCGAGCAGCGCGAAGAACCACAGCAGCCACACCATCGTCGTGCGGCGGCGGTACGCGCCGCTCCAGATCTCGCGCAGCGCGCCGTGGCCGCGCCGGGCCGGTGCTTCCGCGATACGCGCGGGCGGCGGCAGCGTTGCGACGCGGGCCGAGCGCATCACTTTTGCCTCGATGTCGTGCATCACCGCGTCGGCGTCGCCGAGCCGGCCCGCGTGCTCGAGCCAGCGCGGCGATTCGGGCACGATGCGGCGCACGATCAGCACGAACACGGCCGGAATCGCGAGCAGCGCGAACACGGTGCGCCAGCCGAACTGCGGCAGCACGAAGTACGACACGACGCCCGCGGTGATGAAGCCGAGCGGCCAGAAGCCGTCCATCAGCGCAATCAGGCGGCCGCGGTTCGCGGTCGGCACGAACTCGGACAGCAGCGTCTGCGCGACCGGAAACTCCATGCCCATGCCGATGCCGAGCAGCACGCGATAGACGATCAGCGCGTCGACGCTCTGCGCGGTCGAGCACAGGTACGACGCGGCGCCCCACAGCACCATGCTCCACTGGAACACGGGCCGGCGGCCGAAGCGGTCCGCGAGCAGGCCCGCGACGGCCGCGCCGAGCACCATCCCGAAGAAGCTCGCGCTCGCGACGAGGCCGGCCGCCGCGGTCGACAGCCCGAACTCCTTGCGGATCGAGCCGAGCACGAAGGTCATCGTGCCGAGATCGACCGAATCGAAGAAGAACGCGATCGCGATGATGAAGAAGATCAGCTTGTGATACCCGGAAAACGGCAGGCGTTCGAGCCGGGCGGCGGCGCTGGCGCGCGCGGGGGAGGCGGTGACGGTGGCGGCGGGCATGGCGTCCTCTGACTCTGAAAGAAAAGGAGCCTCGAAGCGACTGGCTTCAAGGCTCCGAGCTTTCAGTAGACGCGACCACAAAAGGCCGCATCGGAGGAAAAGCGCCGCCGGCTTGCACAAATGCGCCATCGCCTTGGCATCGCCCCGCCGCCGCCGTCAGTTCTTCAACCGGTACCCCGTGCGGAAAATCCACGCGACGATCGCGAGCAGCACGATCAGGAACAGCGAGGTCGCGGCGAGGCTGATGCCGACGTGCACGTCCGCGAGCCCGTAGAACGACCAGCGGAAGCCGCTGATCAGGTAGACGATCGGATTGAACAGCGTGACGATGCGCCATACGGGCGGCAGCATGTCGACCGAATAGAAGCTGCCGCCGAGGAACGTCAGCGGCGTGATGATCAACAGCGGCACGAGCTGCAGCTTCTCGAAGCTATCGGCCCAGATGCCGATCACGAAGCCGAACAGGCTGAACGTGATCGACGTCAGCACGAGGAACAGCACCATCCAGAACGGATGCAGGATGTGCAGCGGCACGAACAGCCCGGCGGTGCCGAGGATGATGAGGCCGAGCAGCATCGATTTTGACGCGGCCGCGCCGACATAGGCGACCACGACCTCCCAGTACGACACGGGCGCCGACAGGATCTCGTAGATCGTGCCGGTAAAGCGCGGGAAGTAGATGCCGAACGACGCGTTCGAGATGCTCTGCGACAGCAGCGACAGCATCACGAGGCCCGGCACGATGAACGACCCGTAGCCGATCCCGTTCACGTCGCTGATCCGCGAGCCGATCGCGGAGCCGAACACGACGAAATAGAGCGACGTCGAGATCACCGGCGCGATGATGCTCTGCATCAGCGTGCGCCGCGTGCGGGCCATTTCTGCGCGGTAGATCGCGCGGATCGCATGGAAATTCATGTGCGTTACGCCTCTCGTGCGCCGTTGCGGCGGTTGTCGATCAGACTGACGAAGATGTCCTCGAGCGAACTCTGCGTCGTGTGCAGGTCGCGAAAGCCGATGTCGGCCGCGCCCAGCGCATTGATCAGCGTCGCGATGCTCGCGTCGTCGCGATGCGAGTCGTACGTGTAGACGAGCGCGCTGCCGGCATCCGCGAGCTCGAGCCCGAACGGCGCGAGCGCGGGCGGCACCGCCGCGAGCGACTGATCGAGCTGCACGGTGAGCTGCTTCTTGCCGAGCTTGCGCATCAGCTCGCGCTTCTCCTCGACGAGCACGAGCTCGCCGCCGAGGATGATGCCGATCCGGTCGGCCATTTCCTCCGCTTCCTCGATGTAGTGCGTGGTCAGCACGATCGTCACGCCGCTTTCACGCAGCGAATCGACGAGCTTCCACATGTCGCGGCGCAGCTCGACGTCGACGCCGGCTGTCGGTTCGTCGAGGAACAGGATGCGCGGCTCGTGCGACAGCGCCTTCGCGATCATCACGCGGCGCTTCATGCCGCCCGACAGCGTCATCAGCTTGTTGTCGCGCTTGTCCCACAGCGACAGCGCCTTCAGCGTCTTCTCGATGTGCGCGGGGTTCGGCGCCTTGCCGAACAGGCCGCGGCTGAACGACACGGTCGCCCACACCGTCTCGAACGCGTCGGTGGTCAGCTCCTGCGGCACGAGGCCGATCATCTCGCGGGCCGCGCGGTACGCGTCGCGGATATCGTGGCCGCCGACCGTCACGCGGCCTTCGGTCGGCGTGACGATTCCGCAGATCGAGCCGATCAGCGTCGTCTTGCCGGCGCCGTTCGGACCCAGCAGCGCGAAGATCTCGCCGGGCCGGATCTCGAGGTTCACGTGTTTCAGCGCCTGGAAACCGGACGCGTAAGTCTTGGACAGGTCGGTGACGGAGAGGATAGGTTGCATGCTCACGGATCGCGGAAATGCCGTGGAATCGCGGGACCGCCATCTTAGCAACCGTCAGATCGAAATGCATGAACGTGGAAAGGCGGCGCCGCGGGCACGCGCGATTCGATGCGATTTCCGCGGGATTGGCTCGATTGGCGTCGAATTGTTCGTCATCGGCAAATAATTTGAGCCGATTTCGGTGAATTCGCCGGCGCGTGTCGGGCTGTCAGGCCCGGCTGCCGTCTGGCATCAACCCGGCAGCACCCCGGCCTCAACTCGGCAGCGGCCCGGCACGCTGACGATTGCCGACGTGTGACACACGGCGTCGACCGTGTCAGCGCGGCGATTTTATTTGTCTGATTTATTGCGCCGAAGGCTGTTTGAAAAATTGTCAAAACCGGTGTGCGCGCTGGAATCCCGCCGGCTCGGCCGTTTGGAACTCTGTATCCATTTACTTGTGTCATTCGTCAGATCATAGTCTTTCGAAACGACGCGTCACGATAACGATTCACGCGTACGTACGGAGACCAAGATGAAACGTACCGCCGAGGGCCAGTTGCACTGCCGTTTCCGATTCATCCATCGCATGCGGGCGCGACGCGAGTCGCACGCCCGTCCTGCCGCCTAGCCGCTTAACCGCGGTTTCTCGTTCCGCTTCGATTGTCCGAAGGCGCCGTGCCGCACGACGGCGCCTCGGGAAACGCGCACGCTCGCGTCGCCGTCGTGCACCGCCGGATCGTCCGTCGCGGTGTCGCGATGCGGTCCGCGTGGCGGGCGGCTCCGTGCGCCGCACCTTCGCATCACGCGGCGAGATACCAACCGGCGGGCCATGCAGCCCGTCCGGACGAGACCTGATGTTCGAAAAATGGAGGGGTTGATGTCTTGCATTCCTGATTGGCGCGCGACCGTCCTGTCGTGCGCGGTGCTGGCCATGCCGTTCTTCGCGGGGTGCGGCGGCGGCGCCGACGATCCCGGCCCGATCAACGTGCCGCAGTGCGCGGGCAACACCTGCGGGCCGAGCGGCCCGTCCACGACGCCGCCTGCGGTGACGAAACTGTGTCCGGACGCGCTCGACTATACGACGACCTATACGGGCGGCTCGGGCAGCGGCGAATACGTGAAGGTGCGGTTCGACACGACGAAGCTCACCTACCAGATGCAGTTCATCGAATCGTCGGTGCCGACCGTGGCTGGACAGGTCAACAACACGCGCCGCGGCCTGACGATCAACGGCGCGTTCCATCATCCGACCGACCTGCCGACCGCCGAGCAGAACCGCTGCGCATTCGTGCTCGACAGCGGCGCGACGAGCGACGGCGCGTATGCGGTGACGATCAACCGCGCCGATCCGCCGAAGCTGTTCGTCGGCAACGGCGTCGTCGGCGGCGGGATTCCGGGCGCGACGATCGCGTTCGCGGGCATGCAGGTGGCCCCGGGTGTCGTGTTCGGCGTCGTGCCGTCGCGCACCTTCGACTTCTATCCGTTCATCGGCTTCACCGACACCGAAACCGATTTCTCGAAGGTTGCGGGCAACTACAACGAACTCGGCATCCATTTGTCGCCCGTCGGCGGCCTCGCGCAGAGCATGAACGGGGCGGTCGGCTGGGAGCCGGACGTGGTCAACTGGAACCAGACGTTCAATGCGGACGGCTCGTGCACGATTACGCCGGGCAGCGACTACTCGTGCCAGACCACCGGGTCGCCGTGGACGCTGCGCAAGAACGCGGATGGATCGGCCGACAACGTGTTCGTGAGCAACGCGGTGCTGAACCAGGCCGCCGGTGTGATCGCGTATCCGGTGGCGGCGCAGGCGCCGGGCATCGTGCTCCCGACCACGCCGAGCCAGGCGAAGGGCATCATGATCGTCGGCAAGCTGAACGGCGTGCGGGTGCCGATCGTGATTCGCGTCGGCTACACGTACGTCGATCCGAGCAATTTGTTCGCATCGGTCGCCGATGCCGAAGTCGGGATCTCGATGCTGTCGCCGACCACCGCGATCGCGGCGAATTCGCTGAAAGGCGGCTTCATCGGCGCGACGAGCGCGTCCGCGTGCGGCATCGTCACGTTCGACGACACTGCGGGAGTGATCCCGAATTCCCCGGACTTCAACCACAACGTGCCGCACCCGGATCTGCCCGGCACGTTCGACGGCACCTTCTTCAGGGCGAAGGCCGGGAGCTGCAACGATGGCACCGCGGTGTCGACGCAAGCCGCGAACTACACGTCGACGCTGTTCCAGGGCGACACCGCGGCATTCATCGATCCGCTGACGTCGCGGGTGACCTCGAACTTCGCGCTCGACTACACGCAGGCCACGCCCGGCAAGATCAAGGTCACGGCCAGCAACGACTTCAACGCGCTGGGCGCCGCAGGCAAGACGGCGATCTTCAGCAAGGGCGATACGGGCTGGATCGTGATGGACGGCAACGTCTACGCGATGGTCGTCAACAACAGCAAGGTCAACCCGTTCTTCACGATCGGCGCGTTCGTCCAGTAACGGCTCACCGAACATGTTGCACCGGCGGCGCACGCGTCGCCGCCGGAGAATCGACATCAAAGAGGATTCCTATGGATTTTAAGCATTGGATGGCCGCGGCGGCGTTCGCACCCGTGCTCGCCGCTTGCGGCGGCGACGGTGACCCGCCGCCCGCACAGGTGGTCCGGCTGTGCCCGCAGACCATCGACTACAACACGGTGTTCGTCGGCGGATCGGGGTCGGGCGAGCTCGTGAAGGTGCAGCTCGACACGACGCAGATGACGTACCGGATCACCTACCTGGCCTCGCCCGTGCCGGTTACGACCGGCACCGTGCAGCCGACGCGCGACGCGGCGCCCGCCAATGTCGTGAACGGCACGCTGACCGACGAAACGGGCCTGCCGACGGTGAAGCTCAACCAGTGCACGTTCCGGATGCAGAACGCGAGCCTCGACCCGACCCGGCCCGCGCGCCTGTTCCTCGGCGAAGGCGTGCTGGGCGGTTCGATTCCGGGCTCGACGATCCAGTTCGACGGCGTGATCGGCGTCGGCAAGATCCCGAAGACGACGTACCCGTACTACCCGTTCATCAGCTTCTCGTCGCTGGAGACCGATCTGTCGAAGATTGCCGGAACCTACAACCAGCTCGGCTATCACCAGGTGCCGTCGCAGGGTTTCGCGCCGGTGGGGATCGATGCGCAGGTGTCGATCCACAGCGACGGCAGCTACGTGGAGACCGACAACTTCGGCAAGAAGAACGGCGGGCAGCCGCTCGCGTCGGGCGCGATCGTCAACCAGGCGTTCACGCTGCGCGCGGACGCGCCGGTGTTCCAGTCGCTCAACTACCAGCCGCAGATTCCGGCGACGCTGGCGGCGGTCGATCCGTCGAAGGCCGGCAAGGGGATCCTGATCGTCGGCAAGCTGCGCAGCCAGCTCGTGCCGATCTTCATCCGCACGGGGGCCGCGAACGCCGCCCTGCCCCAGGGCACACCGAGCGCGGACGACGAATCGGGCATCTCGATGCTGAGCCCGCAGGCAGCGATCGCGCAGGGGTCGCAGAACGGCGAGTACACGGGCGTCGACAGCGCGCTCGGCTACCGCGCGACGGCGCTCATGGGCACGCAGGCGACGCTGCTCGATCCGTTCGACGCGTCGCAGGCCGCGCTGACGCGCGCGCTGAACCTCGACTACACGCAGAAGGTGCCGGGCGTCGTCACGACGGTACACGCGAATGCGGCGTCGGGGCCGGCGACCGGCAAGTTCGTGTTCTCGGGCGGCGTGTTCGGCTTCCTCGACATGAGCGATACGAGCAATCCGTATTTCACCGTGGGCGCGTTCGTGCAATAGGCGATCCGCGAATGCGTGACCAGCGGCGCCGCGCGGCGGACAGCGCGCGGCGCCCGAACAGAATCGAGGAGACACGATGAAAAAGCTGATTGCCGCAGGCGTCGTGGCAGGCGTATCGACGCTCGCGTCGGCTCAGCAGGCGGGCGACAACGTCGCGACGCTGGGCTGGCTGCACATCATGCCGCAGGATTCGACCAACGGGCTGACGACGAATCTCACGGGCATGCCGATCAACGGGCCGCTGCGGCTGCCCGGTTCGTTTACGTCGCCGGGCACGAGCCTGACGGTCAACAACGCCGATACGGTCGGCCTCACGCTGACGCACTTCTTCACGGACCACATCGCGGTCACGTCGGTGCTCGGGGTTCCGCCCGAGTTCACGCTGACGGGCCACGGGGTGATCAGGCCGTTCGGCCCGGCCGGCTCGCTCGGCAACGTCGACATGGACAAGGCGTCGAACCAGCCGGCCGTGAAGAACGCGCGGCAGTGGAGCCCGACGATCATTCTGCAGTACTACTTCAATACGCCGACGGCGAGATTCCGGCCGTTCGTCGGGATCGGCGTGGCCTACAGCTGGTTCAGCAACATCGAGCTGAACGGCAACTTCGCGAAGGACATCAACGAGAACCTCGGCAGCGTGCTGGCGGCCGGCGCCGGCAAGCCGGGGCCGACGTCGGTCGAGGGCAAGGCGTCGTCGTCGTTCACGCCGGTCTACAACGTCGGTGCGAGCTACGCGTTTGACAAGCACTGGGGGGTGACGGCGACGCTCACGTACATGCCGCTCAAGACGTATTCGTCGCTCGTGATCAAGGCCGCCGACGGCTCGGTGCTCGGGACCACGCGCACGCGGCTGAAGGCCGATCCGTTGATCACGTTCGTCGGGATTTCCTACAAGTTCTGAGGTTCCGAGCCGCGTGCGCCGCATTGGCGCCGCGGCTTCCTGCGACCGGCCGGGCCGTTCGGTCCGTGAAGTCGCGTTCCCGGCGGCTTGCCGCCATTCGTCAAGTGAGGGCAGTTCAGATGAGCCATCGTCAAATCGCATCGCTTGTTGCCGCACTCGCCATCTCCGCCGCGTCGGCCGTGCCCGCGTTCGCGGTCACCGTCACACGCGCCGACGGCCAGCCGATGAATCCGAACGGCGAGCCGTTTTCCGCGTCGGGCATCACGACCCTCAGCAAGGGGGCGATCAGCGCGAATTGCACGGCCACCTTCAACGGCACGATCACGTCGACCGGCATTCTCAACATCACATCGACGCAGTTCACGGGCGGCGGCACCTGCGGGCTGATCGCCGGCAGCGCGAGCAGCACGGCGCCGTGGACCGGCCAGGCCGACAGCGCGACGCAGCTGGCGATCAACAACGTGAAGGTGACGGTGTCGCTGCTCGGCACCTGCGGCCCGAGCAAGGTGGTGACGGCATGGAGCGAGGTGAACTCGTCGCTGACGTTCAACGGGGCCGTGCTGACGCCTGACTGCAAGGTGAGCGGCACGGTCGTGACTTCGCCGAAATTCCACGTGCAGTAAACGCGGTGGGCCGGGGGCGGCAGCGCGACCTGTGCGTATGGCCGCCTTCCGGTTCGCGCCGATTTTTACGGATGACCCATGCTCACTCACGAAGCGCAGTGTGGTGCCGCGCGCGATGCGACGCCCGACCGGTTACGCACGGCCGCGTGGCTGCAATACCTGATGGACCGGCGGGAAGGGGCCGCTGCCACCGCCGCTGCGGATCCCGACGTGCGGATTGCCGCAGTGGCCCATGCGATGCTCGCGCGGCTCGCCGGCGGCCCGCGCGATGACGCAGACCTCGACGCGTGCCTGCTCGCGCCGTGGCTGACGGCGCTCGCCGGCGGCGTGGAACGCTGGCTGCCGGACGCGCCCGATGCGTGCGTGCGCGTGCCGAATGCGCGCGAGCTCGCGCAGGCCGAACGCTATTTCCCGGGATCGCGGGCCGTGTTCGAGTCCGCGCATGGCGTGATCGAGGCCGGCATGTTCGACGATCCGGGTGTCGGCTGGGCGGCGCTCGGGCGGATCGCGGCGGGCGTCGATCGTGCCGCTTGCCGGCCGAGCGAGCCGGGCATCGACCGTGCCGCATGCGGGCCGGGAGAGACGGGCGGGCCGTGCGGGTTGGCATCGGCGGACCTCGTTACGTCGCCGCCCGGCGAGCGGATCGATGCCGTCGTCACGCGCATCCTGCAGCCGCGGGACGACGTGCGCCACCTCGACGAAATGACGGCCCTCGCGGAATTCAGCGCGGCGCTCGCGATCCGGCCTGACGTCGTGCCGCTGTCCGCATACGGCGGCGCACACAACGGCATCGCGCTGGCGATCCGCCGCGACCGGCCCGATCTCGCGACCGCGGACGGCCTGCTTGCGGCGCTGTCCGTGTGCCGGCTCGACCAGCTCGTCGGGGCGGGGAGTTTCTGGGCCTACTACCTGCTGGCGGGAATCGTGATCGCCGCGCCGGACGTCGTGCGCGACATCGGCGGCCGCTTCAGCGGCGGCATCTGGTGGACGTGGCTCGAATCCCGGCTCGCGTGGCCGGCACGCAGCAACTTCGGGCGCAGGGAAGATGCCGCGTTCGAGCGTCTGCGCGACGCGATGAGCTTCACGTCGCGCCACAACCCGATCGTGCGCGCAAAGCGCACGCGGCCGCAGGCCGCGACGCCGGCCCCGTTCGGCGGCCGCCGGAGAAAGACGGGGTGACGCGCGGCCGGGCGCGCGAATCTGGAAGTGCGCGTCATTTGATGGATTGACGACGGGCAGCGCGCGCGCCGGTGAGACCGTCTCCGGCGCCCGCGCCGCGTGCCGATTGCCGCTCGCGGTGAGGTACGGTACGTCATGCCGTATATTTGCAATATTCGGCATGGCAGGAAGCAGCGATACGCTTGTCTGCTCCGGGGTTTTCGCGCTGCGAAAATCGAACCGGCGTCGAGCCAGCCGCTACCGCAACCGCATTCCGCTCACGCAAATCAAAACGGTCAATCCGATGTCAAAGCAACGCAAGAGAATTCTCCTTCTGAGCGTCAGCGCAGGAGCCGGTCATACCCGCGCAGCCGAAGCGATCCGCGCGTTCGCGGACAGTCATCCCGCGGGAATCGAGGCCACGCACCTGGACGTGATGGATTTCGTGTCCGCCGGCTTCCGCAAGCTGTACACGGACCTCTACATCAAGCTCGTCAGCAGCCAGCCGGCGCTGTGGGGCTACCTGTACCAGAAGACCGACGAGGTGCTGCCCAGCGCACCGTCGCAGAAGATCCGGCGCGCGATCGAGCGCCTCAATTGCCGGCAGCTGCTCGCGGAGATCGAGCGGCAGCGTCCGGACGCGATCATCTGCACGCACTTTCTGCCGGCGGAGCTGCTGTCGCGCGAGATCCGCAAGGGGCGCGTCGACGCGCCGGTGTGGGTGCAGGTGACCGACTTCGACCTGCACAGCATGTGGGTCGTGCCCAACATGCGCGGCTACTTCGCGGCCAACGACGAGATCGCGTGGCGCATGCACGCGCGCGGGATGGCGCCCGACACCGTGCACGTCAGCGGCATCCCGATCATGCCGGCGTTCGGTCAGCCGCTCGATCGCGCCGCGTGCGCGGCCGAGTTCGGCCTGGACCCCGAGCGTCCGACCTACCTGATGATGTCCGGCGGCGCAGGCCTCGGCGGGCTCGACGTGCTGGCGACGCGTCTGCTCGAGATGGACGCCGACTTCCAGCTGATCGCGCTGGCGGGCAGGAACGAGGCGATGCTTGCGTCGTTGCAGGCGCTCGCCGCGCAACATCCGGGGCGACTCTTTCCGCAGGGCTTTACGCAACAGGTCGAGCGCCTGATGGCCTGCGCGGACCTCGTGATCACGAAGCCGGGCGGCCTGACGACCTCCGAATGTCTGGCGATGCAGTTGCCGATGATCGTCAACTCGCCGATTCCGGGCCAGGAAGAGCGCAATGCGGATTTCCTGCTCGAACAGGGCGTGGCGCTGAAGGCCATCGACGACGATGCGCTCGTCTATCGGATCCGCGCGTTGCTGCAGGCGCCCGAGCGTCTTGACGACATGCGCCGCCGTCTCGCGCCGCTCGGGCGTCCGCATGCCGGACGCTTCGTGCTCGATCGCGTGCTGGGCCTGGAGCCCGCCGCATGAGCGTGTGCCGCTTTCTGCCGGCGCGCCGTACGCTTTTTGTCGTCGCCTGGGTGATCCTGCTGGGCTTCTTTTTCGCCAATGTCGAGATTCAGATCGAAGGCAGCGCGGGCTGGGCCGCCAGCCTGCCGACCTGGCGTATCCAGAAGCACTGGCTGCTCGACCTGTTCTGGGGCGGGCGTCCGATGACCGGATACCACGCGTGGGTGTTCCCGTTCGTCGCGCTGTTCTTCCACCTGCCGCCCGTCTTCAGCGGGCAGTGGTCGTGGCGCATCGAAGCCCGCCTCATCGCGTGCATCATGCTGTTCTGGCTGACCGAGGATTTTCTGTGGTTCGTGCTGAACCCGGCCTATGGTCTCGCGCGGTTCAACCCGGCCAACGTGCCGTGGCATATCCACTGGCTGGGCGTTGCGCCGACCGACTACTGGACCATGAGCGCCGCTGCGATCGTCCTGTTCTTCCTTTCCCGCGAGCGGGAGCAAACCCACACTTGAATCGCCATGAAAATCGCCGTCATTGCCGTGATCGCCGTCACGCTCGCCGGGCTAGTGCAGCCGGCCGGCGCGCAGCCGGATCCCGCTGCCTCCGCCCGACCGCTTCAATGGGCGCAAAGCGTTGCCGATGCGCGCGTGAACAACCTGCATCGGATCACGCCGTCGCTGTATCGCAGTGCGCAGCTATCGAAAGAGGATGTGCCGCAATTGCAGAAGCTCGGCATTCGCAAGGTCATCAGCTTCCGTGCGTTCCACTCGGACGACAGCATCCTGGCCGGCTCGCAGATCACGATGCAGCGCATTCCGATCAACACCTGGTACATCCGCGACGAAGACATGGTCACGGCGCTCAAGGCGCTGCGTAACGCGGACCGCGATGGCCCGGTGCTGATCCACTGCCAGCACGGAGCGGATCGCACGGGCCTCGTGTCGGCGCTGTATCGGGTCGTGTATCAGGGGTGGACCAAGGAACAGGCGCTCGATGAACTGCAGCACGGCGGCTACGGGTTTCATTCGATCTGGCAGAACATTACGTATTACTTAACGCACGTCGACATCGAGCGTCTGCGGAAGCAGGTCGACGAATAAGCCGGATACAAACGAAAACGCCGCTGACAGCGACTGTCAGCGGCGTTGCGTACAGCGAAGGGCGGGCAGGGCACCCGCGCCGTCAGACCCGAAGTCAGGCCCGCAGTCAGGCAGTCTCCGGCTGACGCGCAGCCTTCGCGACATTCCGCGCCAGCGCACCATTCGCGACGAAATACGGCACGTCCACGCGCGCGAGCGCCTGCCGGCCGCGGATCTTGTCCGCGATCTTCTCGGCGATCATGATCGTCGGCGCATTGAGGTTGCCGGTCGTGATGATCGGCATGATCGACGCATCGACGACGCGCAGGCCTTCAAGCCCGTGCACGCGGCCTTCGCTGTCGACTACCGCCATGTCGTCGTAACCCATCTTGCACGAGCACGACGGATGGAACGCGGTTTCCGCACGTGCACGCACGAACGCGTCGAGTTCCTTGTCGGTCTTGCACTCGGCACCCGGATTCAGCTCGCGGCCGCGATAGCGGTCGAGCGCGGGCTGCCGCATGATCTCGCGGGTCGCGCGGATCGCGTCGCGGAACTCGCGCCAGTCGAGCGCCTCGGCCATGTAGTTGAACAGGATGCTCGGATGCTGGTTCGGATCGCGCGAGCGCAGCTTCACGCGGCCGCGGCTCGGCGAGCGCATCGAGCCGACGTGTGCCTGGAAGCCGTGCATCTCGATCGCGTTCGAGCCGTTGTAATTGATCGCGACCGGCAGGAAGTGATACTGGATGTTCGGCCACAGATCGTCGTCGCGCGTGCGGATGAAGCCGCCCGCCTCGAAGTGGTTGCTCGCGCCGAGGCCCGTGCCGTTCAGCATCCATTCGAGGCCGATCTTCGGCTGGTTCCACCACTTGAGCGCCGGGTACAGCGACACGGGTTCCTTGCACTCGTACTGGATGTACATCTCCAGATGGTCCTGCAGGTTCTGGCCGACGCCGGGCAGGTCGAGCACGACGGGAATGTCGAGCGCCTTCAGCCACGCGCCGGGGCCGACCCCTGAACGCTGCAGCAACTGCGGCGATGCGATCGCGCCGCTGCACACGAGCACTTCGCGGCGCGCATGCGCGGTTGCGCGCTCGCTGCCGCGCAGGTACGTGACGCCCGACGCACGCTTGCCGTCGAACAGGATGCGGTCGGCGAGCGCATGCGTGACGATCTCGAGGTTAGGCCGTGCACGCGCCTGGTCGAGATAGCCGCGCGCGGTGCTCGCACGTCGGCCGCGCGGCGTGACCGTGCGATCCATCGGGCCGAAGCCTTCCTGCTGATAGCCGTTCAGGTCGTCGGTGCGCGGGTAGCCGGCCTGCACGCCGGCGTCGACCATCGCCTCGAACAGCGGGTTCGCGCCCGGCTTGCTGGTCGTGACCGACACGGGGCCGTCGCCGCCGTGATAGTCGTTCGGGCCGACGTCGCGGGTCTCCGCCTTCCTGAAATACGGCAGGCAGTCGAGATACGTCCAGTTGTCGAGGCCCTTTTGCGTCGCCCAGTTGTCGTAGTCGAGCGCGTTGCCGCGGATGTAGCACATCCCGTTGATCAGCGACGAGCCGCCGAGCCCCTTGCCGCGCCCGCACTCCATCCGGCGGTTGTCCATGTGCGGCTCGGGGTCGGTTTCGTATGCCCAGTTGTAGCGGCGGCCCTGCAGCGGATAGGCGAGTGCCGCCGGCATCTGCGTGCGGAAGTCGAAGCGGTAGTCGGGGCCGCCCGCTTCGAGCAGCAGCACCGTGACGTCCGGATCTTCCGTCAGGCGCGTCGCGAGCACGTTGCCCGCGGAGCCTGCGCCGCAGATGATGTAGTCGTATTCGCGTGTCGTCATGACGGTTGATCTCCTATAAGACTTAAAACACAGGGTTGTAGCGGCCGAGCTCGACCTGCACCGACTTGATCCGAGTGTAGTGCTCGAGCGTCGTGATGCCGTTCTCCCGTCCGACACCGGATTGCTTGTAACCGCCAACCGGCATCTCGGCCGGCGATTCGCCCCACGTGTTGATCCAGCAGATGCCGGCTTCGAGGCGGTGGATCGCGCGGTGCGCGCGCGACAGGTTCTCGGTGACGACGCCGGCCGCGAGCCCGTAGTGCGTGTCGTTCGCGCGGGCGATCACTTCGTCCTCCGATTCGAATTCGAGGATGCTCATCACGGGCCCGAAGATTTCCTCGCGGACGATCTTCATGTCGTCGCGGCAGTCGCCGAACACGGTCGGCGCCACGTACTGGCCGTTCGCGAAGTGGCCGTCGGTCAGGCGCGTGCCGCCCGCGAGCAGCTTCGCGCCTTCGGCCTTGCCGCTGTCGATGAAGCCGAGCACCTTGTCGAGCTGCGCGGCCGATACGAGCGGGCCGAAGTTGGTGTCCGCATCGGTCGGCTTGCCGACGCGGATGCGCTTCACGCGCTCGAGCACGCGCTGCGTGAACGCGTCCTTGATCGAGCGGTGCACGAACACGCGCGTGCCGTTCGTGCAGACCTGGCCCGAGCTGAAGAAGTTGGCGGTTACCGCGATATCGGCGGCGCGATCGAGGTCCGCATCGTCGAACACGATCAGCGGCGATTTGCCGCCGAGTTCCATCGTTACTTCCTTCAGCGACGACGCGCCCGCAAGCGACATCACCTTCTTGCCCGTTTCGACGCCGCCGGTGAACGACACCTTCGCGATGTCCGGATGGCCCGACAGCAGCGCGCCGACCGAGCCGTCGCCCTGCACGACGTTGAACACGCCGGCCGGCACGCCGGCTTCCGTGTAGATCTCCGCGAGCTTCAGCGCCGTCAGCGGCGTGACTTCGCTCGGCTTGAACACCATCGCGTTGCCGGCCGCGAGCGCGGGGGCCGTCTTCCAGCACGCGATCTGGATCGGGTAGTTCCATGCGCCGATGCCCGCGCACACGCCGAGCGGTTCGCGGCGCGTATAGACGAACGACTCGGCGCGCAGCGGCACCTGCAGCCCTTCGATCGCGGTCGCGAGGCCCGCGTAGTACTCGATCACGTCCGCGCCGGTGACGATGTCGACCGCGAGCGTCTCGCCGATCGGCTTGCCGGTGTCGCGCGTTTCCAGCGCCGCGAGTTCGTCGTTGCGCTCGCGCAGCAGCTCGACCGCGCGGCGCAGGATGCGCGAGCGCTGCATCGAAGTCATCGCCGCCCATTCGCGCTGGCCTTCGCGTGCGGACGCGACCGCGCGGTCGACGTCGGCGGCGCTCGCCTGCTGCACCTGTGCGAGCAGTTCGCTGGTGGCCGGATCAAAGGTGTCGAAAGTCTTGCCGCTGGTGGCGTCGACATAGCCGCCGCCGATGTAGAGGCGCTGCAAACCGTATACGGACATGAAGATCTCCTGGGTGGCGACCAAGTGCCGCGTCACGCCGACGCGAGCAGCAGATCGATGTAATCGTGGGCGAGCCGCAACGCGGCCCGGGTGTCGAACGGGCCGCCGGCCAGCGCGCCGCGCAGCCACAGGCCGTCGATCAGTGCGGCGAGGCCGCTCGCCGCTTCGCGCGCTTTCGCGCGCGGCAACGCCTTCGCGAACTCGGCGCACAGGTTCGAATAGAGGCGCCGCGTGTTCACGTGCTGCAGGCGCCGCAGCGTCGGCTCGTGCATGCTCTGCGACCAGAACGCGAGCCACGTCTTCATCACCGGCGCACTGATCTGCGATTCGTCGAAGTTCGCGGCGACGATCGCGCGCAACCGGGCGCGCGGATCCTTGCGCGCAGCGACGCGGCGGCGCGTGGTGGCCGACCACAGATCGCGCAGCACGTGCCGCATCGTCGCTTCGAGCAGGCCGTCCTTGTCGCCGAAGTAGTGGCTGACGATGCCCGTCGAGATGTTCGCGCGCTGCGCGACAGACGCGAGCGTCGTGCCGGGCAGGCCCGCTTCGTCGATCGAACGCAGCGTCGCGTCGATCAACTGCGCGCGGCGGACTTCCCGCATTCCGACTTTCGGCATCGCGACTCCCTGTGCCCGGACGGCTGATGGATGGAAGTCGAGAGCTTAGCGGTTTTTTATTGATCGTTCAATCAACAAAAAACCGGGGTCGGACGGCAGATGGGGCGACCGGGCGGGCGGAAACGATGCGAAGCAGGGTGGTCGTCCGGCTGCGCGAGCACCGATGGCGACCCGCGAATCGCGTGATGTGCGGATGCGGAAAACAGAACTGAAAGAAGGTCAAATAAACTGGAATTTGTTTAAAACGAATTCAAGAGTGATCGACGTAATCAACGGGTGGCTGCCGATTTTAAATATCTTTCCGGATGAAAGGATGTGGAGATGTTTGATTTTCGCTGCGTTGCAAGAAAAACAGATGCATCCGGATGCCGGAGATGATGTGACATATGTGAACTTCCGGAGCGATTTAAACGCTTCAGGTTGTTGATTTGTATGGATTTATGATTGGAATCAATATGCGTCGTGCCAATCGTCGCAAACGATTGCTGCGGGAGCAAAACGAATTCCGCCTACCATAAAAAATGCTGAAAAAATTTGAATCCGGCGTAATTCCGGCTCGAGTAGAGGGGATCTTTGGGACGGCTTGAGTGATGAATATTCGTCGTATTAGTATTGCGCCGCACTACGAGGAATCAATCGACGCCCGTGCAGCGCCACCAACGTGAGCCGACGCCGAAACGCCGCATCCACCGCGAGAACGACATGCTGACCGAAAAACACGTGGTCCCGCTGCCGAATGGTCTGAAGGTTTACGTCGAACGGAACGTGTTCGACCCGGCGTTCGACACGGCGATTCTCGTCAATGGCGCGCTCGCGACGACCGCGTCGTTCGGGCAGACCGTCCAGTATCTCGGCGACCGGCTGAACTCGATCTGCTTCGACCTGCCGTACGCCGGGCAGTCGCGCCACCACAACCCGGGTTGCGCGGTGCTGACGAAGGACGACGAGGTCGCAATCCTGCAGCATCTCGCCGAGCGGTTCGCGCCCGAATATCTCGTGTCGGTGTCGTGGGGTGGCGTCGCGTCGCTGTTCGCGCTCGCGCGCGGCTGCCCGAGCGTGCGGCGCGCGGCGATCTGCTCGTTCTCGCCGTTCCTCAACGACGCGATGGTCGACTACGTGACCCGCGCACGCGACCACATCGCCGCCGGCGAGAACCTGAAGGCCGCGCAATTGCTCAACGACACCGTCGGCCGCTACCTGCCGCGCATCATGAAGCTGTACAACTACCGCTACCTGACGCGCCTGCCGCGCGACGAGCAGGACCAGGTCGCGTTCCACGTCGACCAGATCCTGTCGCTGCAGCCCGAGCGCTATCTCAGCGAGTTCTCGAACATCCGCTGCGAACTCAAGTTCATCAACGGCGCGCTCGACGAATACACGACGCCGGCCGACGTGCGCAAGCTTGCCGCGCACGTGCCGCGCGCGCAGTTCGCGACGATTCCCGCGGCCGGGCATTTCCTCGACATCGAAGGCCGCGCGCAGCGTGACTGCACGCGCAACGAGCTGCTCGGCTTCTTCTGCGAGCCCGCGCCGGTCGCCGCCGGCGCGCCGCTTGGCATCGTGCCGGCCTGCCTGTCGGTGCCGATCCCTGCACCGATCCCGGCACAGATCCCCGCGCTGTCGTCGTGACGCCGCGCGGCCGCCGCGTCGCGCATCCGATTTCCATACCACCCGAGGCAGGCCAGCCGTGAATATCGTTCAGAGCATCGCCATCGTCGTTCCGTGGGCCGCGTGGCTCGCGTACTGGATCGCCACGTCGCAGCGCGCGAAGGCGACCGTGCGCAAGGAGGCGTCGCGCTCGCGCACGCTGCAGTCGATTCCGCTGATCGTCGGCGGCGCGCTGATCATCCTGCCCGATCCGACGTGGCAGGCGCTCACGCCCGCGTGGCACGCGTTCGGCCTGCAGGCGCAAGGCGGGCTCGCGGTGCTCGTCGCGGGCCTGCTGTTCTCCGTGTGGGCGCGGCTGCACCTCGGCACGAACTGGAGCGTGTCGGTCACGCTGAAGGAAAACCACGAGCTCGTCCGCAGCGGCCCGTATGCGCTCGTTCGGCATCCGATCTATACGGGCTGCCTGCTCGCGCTCGCCGGCGCCGCGCTGATCGGCGGCGAATGGCGCGGCGTGCTCGGCGTGCTGCTCGTGTTCGCGTCGCTCGCGTACAAGGTGCGCGTCGAGGAGAGCTGGCTGACCGGTTATTTCGGTCCGGCGTACACGCAGTACCGCCGCGAAGTGGCGGCGCTGATCCCCGGTTTCTACTGATTCCCGCGAGGCGTGCGATGGCGAAAGTGATCGTGACCGCGATCGGTTCGGCGGGCGACGTGCATCCGCTGCTCGGCGTCGCGCGCACGCTCGCCGCGCGCGGCCATACGATCGTGTTCTGCACGCACCCGCCGTTCGAGGCGGCCGTGCGCCGCTGCGGCTTTTCGTTCGTGCCGGTCGGCACCGCCGCCGAATACGACACGGCGATGGCGAACCCCGCGCTCTGGCATCCGCGCACGTCGTTCCGCACGCTGTGGCAGGTGATCGCGCCGGTGCTGCGGCCGCATTACGATGTGCTGCGCGCGCTGACCGACCGCGACACGGTGCTCGTCGGCACACTGTGGGCGTTTTCCGCGCGCTTCATGCAGGAGCTGCACGGCACGCCGTACGTGTCGGTGCAGGTGTCGCCGTCGACGCTGCTGTCCGCGCATGCGCCGCCGACGCACAAGCGGCTGACGATTCCCGCGCGTTGGCCGCTGCCGGTCAAGTCGGTGCTGATGACGCTGATCGAGCGTCACGTGCTCGACCGCACATGCGGACCCGCGCTGAACTCGGTGCGGGCCGATCTCGGGCTGCCGCCCGCGCAGCGCGTGCTCGGCCGCTGGCTGCATTCGACCGACGGGGTGCTGTGCCTGTTTCCGGACTGGTTCGCGCCGCCTCAGCCGGACTGGCCCGCGCAGCATCTGCAAAGCGGCTTTCCGTTGTTCAACGACGTCGGGGAACACGCGGACGATGCGGCGCTCGACGCGTTTCTCGCAGCCGGCGAGCCGCCGGTCGTGTTCACGGCCGGTTCGACGCTCGTCGATCACGCGGCGTATGCGCGCGCGGTCGCGCAGGCGCTGCACGCGACTGGCGCGCGCGGGATTTTGCTGACGCCCGCCGACGTGGCGCCGGACCCCGGCCGCCTGCCTGGGCGACTGCTCGTGCGCCGCTTTGTGCCGATGCGCACATTGCTGCCGCGCTGCCGCGCGCTCGTGCATCACGGCGGCATCGGCACGGCGGCGCTCGCATGCGAGGCCGGCATTCCGCAGGTCGTCACGCCGTTCGCACACGACCAGTTCGACAACGCGCAGCGCGTCGCGGCAAGCGGCTGCGGTGTGCGCATCGACGGTCCGGTCGACGGTGCACGCCTCGGCGTGGCATTGCAACGCGTGCTCGACGAGCCAA
>NZ_JAAGPL010000156.1:0-7339 GCF_017104785.1 Burkholderia sp. Ac-20353
CGCTCGCGGCAGGCGCGGCGCCGTTGCCCGCCTACTCGGCCAACCTGCAACGGACGTCGGTGTCGGGCCTGTCGTCCGGCGGCTTCATGGCCGCGCAGTTCGACGTCGCGTATTCGAGCCGGCTGATCGGCGCGGGCATCGTGGCCGGCGGCCCGTTCTACTGCGCGGGCGAAAACGCGCTGATCCTGCCGGCGATCGCCGCCACCACGCGCTGCATGCAGCCAATCGGCCCCGCACCGTCCGCGGCCGTCGCGTGGCACGACGCGCAGATCTTCGCGCAGCGCGGCGAGATCGACGACCCCGCGAACCTGCGCCGCCAGCGCATCTACGTGTTCAGCGGCGCGAAGGATACGGTCGTGCTGACGCGCGTGGTCGACGAAACCGCGCGCTTTTACGCGCTCGCGCAGGTGCCCGCCGAGAATCTGCTGTATCAGCGTCATCCGGGCGCCGGCCACGCATTCATTACGAATCGCACCGCCGATGCCGCGTGCAGCACGAATGCGAGCCCGTACATCGACAACTGCGGCTTCGAGCAGGCGCAAGACATCATCCACTGGATCTACGCGACGCCCGACAAGCCGCTCAACCCGCCAGCCACGCACGCGGGCGGCAGGCTGCTCGCGTTCGACCAGCGCGCATTCGATCCGCAGCGGCACGCGTCGCTCGACGACACGGGCTACGTCTATGTGCCCGCCGAATGCGAGCGCGTGTCGTGCGCGGTGCACGTCGTCTTCCATGGCTGCGTGCAGAACGTCGCAACGGTCGGCGAACGGATGATTCGCGACGTCGGCTACAACGAGGTCGCCGACACGAACCGGCTGATCGTGCTCTATCCGCAGGTCGCGAAATCAACGTTCAATCCGCTGGGCTGCTGGGACTTCTGGGGCTATACGAGCGCCAATCCGATCAACCCGGGCTTCTACCGCCGCGACGCGCCCCAGATGGCCGCCGTGATGCAGATGGTGCAACGCCTCGGCGCCGCCCGGCCGTGAGCCGCGCGCCGTCGCCAACCGCCGTTGCGCGGCCACGCATGCAACGGCCGCGCGCGACGGCGCGTGCCGCCGTCGCATGCGCGCGGGTAAACCGTCATCGCGCATGCGTAGCACCTGATGCTTCGCACCACGTGCAACCGCAGCAGATCGCTTGTGTCACCTTCACGCGGTAGAGAAAAACATTCCACACAACGCGGAAAGTCCATGCGTTTTTGGAAACACTTTCCCTTTTGACAAAACTAAGATTGCCCTCAGTCGTTCAGCATTCGTGGTCGCCGGATCCGCATCGACGATGCGCCCGGTCTACAACACTCACAAGCCGCACGGGCAATCATGAACAGCATGCTTGAACTCTTCGCCGCGCATCGACACACGTTCGACACGAACGCGACGCGCAGTTCCGTTTGCCGCGCAGCGCGACCCGCTTACGTCGCCGCCTGCTCTTCGACACCTCGCATCGGTGACTGGCCCGCACCACCGCTCGCCGCACCGATTTCCCGCGCCGCGTAAAACGCAGCCCCACGCGGCCCCACACAGCCCAACACGCAGCCCGCTTCCCGCCCACGGCGACGCCGCCCGTCGCCGCGGACGCGCACACCCTGAATTTTTCGACGACAACCACGGAGACAACCATGAAACACCTCACCCCGACGCTCAAGCAAGGATTCGCCGCCGCGCTGCTCTGCGTGGCAGCCGCCACGTCGCACGCGGCGGACCTGCTCGACACCGTCAAGCAGGCCGGCGTGCTGAAGATCGCCCTCGAAGGCACCTACCCGCCGTTCGACTACCGCAATGCCGATGGCCAGCTCGAGGGCTTCGACGTCGACGTCGCGAAAGCCGTCGCCGCGCGTCTCGGCGTGAAGCCGCAATTCGTCACGACCGAATGGAGCGGGATTCTCGCCGGGCTGCAGGCCGGCAAGTTCGACGTGATCGTCAACCAGGTCGCGATCACGCCGTCGCGCAAGCAGGCGCTCGACTTCAGCCAGCCGTACGTGTATTCGTCCGCGCAGCTGCTGCAGCGGCAGAACGACGCGCGCGCGTTCAAGTCGCTCGACGAGCTGAAGGGCAAGAAGGTCGGCGTGACGATGGGCAGCAACTACGTCGATCTCGTGAAGAGCGTGCCTGCGGTCGACCTGCAAGTGTATCCGGGCACGCCGGAAAACCTGCGCGACCTCGCGGCCGGCCGCATCGACGCGGCGGTCAACGATCGCCTGATGCTCAACTACCTGATCAAGAATTCGCACCTGCCGCTGCGCCCCGGCTCCGTGCTCCCGGGCGGCGAAGACCAGATGGGCATCCCGTTCCGCAAGGGCAATCCGAAATTCGCGAAGGCGATCGACGACGCGATCGCGTCGCTGCAGCAGGACGGCACGCTGAAGAAGATCTCGATGCAGTGGTTCGGCACGGACACGTCGAAACCGCTGACGCAATAAAGCAATTAAGCAGTAACGCAATCCGCCCCGGGCCCGCGCGCGCGATCGCGCAGCCCGTCCGGCAAACAATCAGGAGACACGTGATGGAAGCATTCGATCTGGTCGTTCACACGCTGCCCGTGCTGGTGAAAGGCGCAGTTCTCACGCTGAAGTTCGCGGTCGCGTCGATGGTGCTCGGCCTCGTCGTCGGGCTCGCGATCGCGATCATGCGGATCGGCAGCAACCGGCTCGCGGCGGGCCTCGCGCAAGGCTATGTCAGCGTAATGCGCGGCACGCCGCTGCTCGTGCAGATGTTCGTCGTCTATTACGGGCTGCCCGATCTCGGCATCACGCTCGATCCGACGACGGCCGGCATCTTCACGCTGACGCTCAACGCGGCCGCCTATCTGTCGGAAAGCATGCGCGGCGCGATCCTCGGCATCGGCCGCGGGCAATGGGCGGCCGCGCACAGCCTCGGCCTCACGCATGTGCAGACGCTGCGCTACGTCGTCTGCCCGCAGGCGCTGCGCCTCGCGGTGCCGAGCCTCGGCAACACGCTGATCAGCCTGATCAAGGACACGTCGCTCGTCTCCGTGATCACCGTGACCGAGCTGCTGCGCTCGACGCAGGAAGTGATCGCCGCGACGTTCCAGCCGCTGCCGCTCTATCTCGCGGCCGCCGCGATCTACTGGGTGCTGAGCACGCTGCTCACGCGACTGCAGGGCCGCGTCGAGACCCGGCTCGCGCTGCCGAGCGCGCATTGAACGCGTGCACGTCATTCAACCCGACATCGACGATGGACAGAACATGATTACGCTCGACAACGTATCGAAGTGGTATGGCAAGCATCAGGTCCTCGCGGATTGCAGCGCGGCCGTCTCGAAAGGCGAAGTGGTCGTCGTGTGCGGGCCGTCGGGCTCGGGCAAATCGACGCTGATCAAGACGATCAACGGCCTCGAGCCGTTCCAGAAAGGCAGCATCACCGTCGACGGCACGCGGCTCGGCGAGCCGTCCGCGAAGCTCGCGCAATTGCGCGCCCGCGTCGGCATGGTGTTCCAGCACTTCGAGCTGTTCCCGCACCTGTCGATCACCGAGAACCTGACGCTCGCGCAAATCAAGGTGCTCGGCCGCCGCAAGGACGAGGCGACCGAGAACGGCCTGAAGCTGCTCGACCGCGTGGGCCTCAAGTCCCACGCGCACAAGTATCCGGGGCAGCTGTCCGGCGGGCAGCAGCAGCGCGTCGCGATCGCACGCGCGCTGTCGATGAACCCGGTCGCGATGCTGTTCGACGAGCCGACCTCCGCGCTCGACCCCGAGATGATCAACGAAGTGCTCGACGTGATGGTCGAGCTTGCGCGCGACGGGATGACGATGGTGTGCGTCACGCACGAGATGGGCTTCGCGAGGAAGGTCGCGCACCGGGTGATCTTCATGGACCAGGGCGCGGTTGTCGAGGACGCGGCCAGCGACACGTTCTTCGCCGCGCCACGCTCCGAACGCGCACGCGACTTCCTCGACAAGATCCTGCACTGACCGCGCGGCGGCCGCTTCGAGCCATTTTGGACCGCTTCGAACCGCTTCGAGCCGCTTCGCCCCGATTCACCGACGACCCAAGGACACCATCTTGACTCTCCTGCATTCGACCGACACCGTTCTCGCCCACGAAGGCCGCACGCACGGCCAGCCGGGCTCGCCCGTGAACCCGCCCGTGTACCGGCAATCGACGCTGCTGTTTCACGGCACCGATGCGCTCGACGCCGTGCGCGGCACGCCGCTCGCGTACGGCCGCCACGGCAGCCCGACCACGCGCGCGCTCGAGAAGGCGCTCGCCCGCCTCGAAGGCGCGCACGCGGCGCTGCTGACGCCGAGCGGGCTCAGCGCGATCACGACCGCGCTGCTCGCGGTGCTGAACCCCGGCGACCATCTTCTGATGACCGATTCCGCGTACGACCCGACCCGTTCGTTCTGCCAGGAGACGCTCGCACGGCTCGGCATCGAGACGACCTACTACGATCCCGCGATCGGCGAAGACATCGCCGCGCTGATGCGGCCGAACACGCGCGCGGTGTTCACCGAATCGCCGGGCTCGCTGACCTTCGAGGTGCAGGACATCCCGGCGATCAGCCGCGTCGCGCACCGGCACGGCGCGGTCGTGCTGCTCGACAACACATGGGGCACGCCGCTGAATTTCCGCTCGTTCGCGCATGGCGTCGACGTATCGATCCACGCGGCAACGAAATACATCGCCGGGCATTCGGACGTACTGATGGGCGCGATCCTGACGACCGAGGCGCTCGCGCCGAAAGTCACGCGCTTCTACCGGCAGCTCGGGATGACCGTCAGCGGCGACGACGCGTATCTCGCGCTGCGCGGCCTGCGCACGCTGTCGGTGCGGCTCGAGCGGCACCAGCGCAATGCGCACGCGTTGACCGAATGGCTCGCGAAGCAGCCGGAGGTCGCGCGGATCCTGTATCCGGCGCGGCCGGGCGATGCCGGCCACGCGCTGTGGCAGCGCGATTTCACGGGCGCGTGCGGGCTGTTCGGCGTGGTGCTGCATCCGCAGCCCGACGACGCCGTGCGCGCGCTGCTCGACGGGATGACGTGCTTCGGCATGGGCTACAGCTGGGGCGGCTTCGAGAGCCTGATCATCCCGTCCGATCCGTCGCGCAACCGCACCGCGACACGCTGGGCGGCCGAAGGCCCGCTGCTGCGGATTCATGCGGGCCTCGAGCATCCTGACGACATGATCGCCGACCTCGATGCCGGCTTCGCGAGAATGCGCGCCGCCGCGCTCGCGGAAGCCTGATATCCGGCGAGGCGGTGCCGCACGTCACACGGGCCGCACGAGCCGCGCGGGCCGCCTCGCGTCACGCTTTCTTCAACGTTCGACCCTCAACCATAGCGAGACAATCATGAAAGACACCCTGTTCATCCTCCGCCCGGGCTTTTTCAAGGACTCCGAAGGTCCGTTCTACTGCGGCGATTCCGTGTCCGTCGAAGGTCTGCTGAGCTTCTATCCGCAGCTGCGCGACGCGGTCAATGTCGAATACGTCGACGCGCCGCGGCCGCGCGAGCCGATCGTCGCGCTGATCGGCGAAGGCAACCAGTCGGCGCCCGTGCTCGTGCTCGGCGAAAAGCAGACGCCAAAGGACGGCGCGATCGGGCTGCGCGAACACAACGGCCGGCGCTTCATCGATTCACCGGCCGATATCCGGCAGTATCTGTCGTCGCAGTACGGGATCGCGCACGTCGCGTGAGTGCATGAGTGCGTGAAGCCGACTGACAGCGAAACGCCATGACGAACGCCGTGGATCGCGAGGTCCGCGGCGTTCGTCCAAGCCTGGGCGCAGCAGGCGTCAACCCGCCCTGCGCACCGGCACGCCGCGCGAAAAATACTTCGCACCCGCGACGCACCCGACGACGACCATGGTCACCGCGATCATCGACGCCGGCACCGTCTCGTGCAGCAGCACGGCGGCCAGCACCAACCCGAAGAACGGCTGCAGCAACTGCAGCTGGCCGACGCCCGCGATGCCGCCGAGCGCGAGCCCGCGATACCAGAACACGAAGCCGATCAGCATGCTGAACAGCGACACGTACGCGAGCCCCCACAACGCGGCCGCGTCGACGCCGTCGAACGACACGGGCCGCGTGATCCACGCGAGCGGCAGCATCACCGGCAGCGACAGCACCAGCGCCCACGAAATCACCTGCCAGCCGCCGAGCTGGCGCGACAGGCGCGCGCCCTCCGCATAGCCGAGACCGCACGCGACGATCGCCGCGAGCATCAGCCCATCGCCGACCGGCGACGCGTCACCGCCGTTGCGCAACGCAAACGCGGCGACTGCGCCGCTGCCGACGAGCGAGAAGATCCAGAACGGCAGCCGCGGCCGCTCGCCGCCGCGCCACACGCCGAACAGCGCGGTCGACAGCGGCAGCAGCCCGACGAACACGATCGCATGCGCGGACGTCACGTGCTTCAACGCCAGCGCCGTCAGCAACGGAAAACCGACCACGACCCCGAGCGAGACGATCACCAGCGACACGGCTTCCACCCGCGTCGGCCGCCGCTGCTTCAGCGCGACGAGCAGCAGCAGGCCGAGCGCGCCGGCGATCGTCGCGCGCGCGAACGTCACGAACAGCGGATCGAGGCCCTGCACGGCGACCCGCGTCGCAGGCAGCGAGCCGCTGAAGATGATCACGCCCAGCAGCCCGCTGAGCCATCCGTCGGTGTTCTTTTGCATCGGAATTCCATATTGATCGAAGATATCCGATGATCCGCCGCCGGCCGAAAGCGCGTAAGCTACAGCGCAATACAATTCCGACAAACTGTACTGGACAAACGACCGTACAGTTCAGCCAGCCATGACCCGCACCGATCAGAACCTCGTTCCGCCCGCGCCGTCGCGCACGCGCGTGGAAACCGTGATGGACACGCTGCGCGCGCGGATCGCGAGCCGCGCGCTGATGCCCGGCGCGCGGGTGCCGTCGATCCGGATGATGGCCGACGCGCTGCACGTGTCGAAATCGACCGTCGTCGACGCGTACGAACGGCTCTCGAGCGAAGGCGTGCTCGTCGCGCGGCGCGGGTCGGGCTACTACGTGTCGGGGCATGCGCCGCCGCTCGTGCTCGCGGATCTCGCGCCGCGCCTCGACCGCGAACTCGATCCACTGTGGCTGACGCGCCAGTCGCTCGAAACCGGCGCGGCCGCCGCGAAGCCGGGTTGCGGCTGGCTGCCGTCGTCGTGGCTGCCCGACGACAGCCTGCGCCGCGCGCTGCGCGCCGTGTCGCGCGACGAATCCGACGTGCTCACCGACTATGCGACGCCGCTCGGCCTGCCCGCGCTGCGCCAGCAGCTCGCGTGGCGGCTCGCGCAGCATGGCGTGCAGGCGGATCCCGCGCAGATCGTGCTGACCGACGGCGGCACGCACGCG